>CAJOLM010000039.1 GCA_905235355.1 uncultured Elusimicrobiales bacterium | reverse complement strand
CATAGAAGCTTAATTGACAAGCACGGATTGCCTATATCCCCTTGCCAATTTTTACACCAATCCAGTCTCATATGTATTGAACCCTAACAGCCCTTTTTTTAATCGTATTTTATGCAATATTTTTCCCTCATTTCCCCGACGGAAAAACGACAAAAAACCCCGCCAAACAAGCGGGGTTTAAAAGAAAACAATTTTTGATTTGTTTATTTTGTTTCCGTGTTTTCCGCGGGCACATTATCAAACAGCGGCCCTACTGAATCAGCTTGCGCTGACGGAGCTTGATTGGCTTGCTCCGGTGCGACCACTTCTGTGCTTTGTTCTACCGCGGTGACGGATACTGTGTCAGTAGCGGTTTGCGCGGTTACTTCCGTTACGCTTACGCTTTCCACCACGCTGGGTGCAACGCTGGTGCGCAGGGCTTCTTCTTCCACGGAAGTTTCCGTTTGAGTAGCCGCCGCAGCAGGCTGCGTGCCGACAGGTTGATTGGCCGGGCGCGGACGAAGCGTCACTTTGCGCCATTGGCCTTCCCCTTCGGAAACAGTGATGACAAATTCATTGTTTTCCGCCGCGCGGTGAATATAGCGGCGCAGCTGCGCGCTCATCGGGCGGAAGCGATAGACGCTGTAGCCTTTTTTAATTTGATTAATGCCATATTCCAAATCCGCATTAATTTTATCTTCCATTTTGCGCCAGTAATTTTGCGTATCAGCAATGACGGAAATAGGCTTGTCAAAATGGCGGCTGATGCTTAACGTGGCCAAATATTGCAAGGATTCCAAGGTTTTGCCTTCCTTACCAATCACAATGGCCGGGTGGTCACAATCAAACGTGATTAAAATACGGTTTTGTTTTTCGTCCCACCACGCGTGCAGGTTTTCCACCTTCACGTCCATTTTAGCCAAAATGTTGGCAAAATAATCTTTGGCTTCTTGCAAGGGAGCCTTTAAATACTCCGGGATTACAGCATCTTGAATAGCCAAGCACGGCAAGAGCTGTATTTCGTTTTCGCGCGGTGCTTTTTCTGCGTTGCGGTGCGAACCATACGCGCGGCGACCGCCCCGTTTAATTTCTTTGATACCGCCTTCTGATTTGCGGCCGCGGCGGCTATTGCGCCCGCCTTTGGCCGGGCGTCTTTTCTTGGGAACGTCCATATAAATTTGTGAGTCCAAATCCGCCGAAACCCAGCGTTTCTGGCGCACTTCTACTACTGCCGGACGCGCGCCGATACCTAAAAAGCCCTTGCGCGGGTTTTCCAGCACTTTTACTTCCACTTGTTCGCGGCGCAGGCCTAATTTTTTCAATCCTTTTTCAATGGCAGAGGTAACATCTTTTGCTTCTACTTTCACTTTATGCTGCATAAATTCGGCTCCTTAATTTGCTTTTGCAATTTTTCTGTTTACCAACGTTTGAATACCAAAGGTAATCAAACTGTTTGTCAGCCAGTACAAAACCAGCCCCGACGGGAAATTCATAAATAACAGCGTAAAAATAACCGGCATATATTTAAACATAGCCGCTTGCGCCTGATCCATACCCGCCGGCATAGTAGAACGCTGTTGGAAATACATGACCGCCCCCATCAGGATAGGCAGGATGTAATACGGATCTTTAGAAGATAAATCCGTAATCCACCAAATAAACTTCGCCCCGTGCAAAGACCAAGAGGTGCGCAGCGCATTAAACAGCGCCAGGAAAATCGGCAGCTGAATCAGCAGCGGCAAACAACCCGCCAGCGGATTAATGTGGTGCTTTTGGTACAAGGCCAGCATCTCACGGTTTAATTGGTCGGGGTTTCCTTTATACTTTTCTTGCAGGCGTTTCATTTCCGGTTGCACTTTCTTCATTTGCGCGCCGGACTTGAGCGACATTTGCGTAAACTTAAACAAAATAGCCTGCAACAGCACCGTCAGCATGATAATGGCCACGCCGTAATTGCCCGTCCAACTATAGAACAATTCCAGCACATTGCGCGCTAAACGCCCCAGCGCACCGAAAAAGCCAAATTCAATGCTGCGGCCCAAATGATACGGCAACTTCTCAAACAACTGATAATCCTTCGGTCCGAAATAAAAATCGGAATTAAGCTCCAGCGTACCTTTTGCCGGAACGGTTTGGGTTGGCACATCAATGGAAAGCTGCGGCCCTTCTACATCCGCATCCCCCATCAGCCCCCATAAGCGGCGCTTGGTGGTGACTATTTCTTTGCGGGTTTGCAACGTACCCGCCGTCCAGCCTTGCGGAATAAGGACGCTTAAGAAATAGCGGTTTTCCACCCCGGCCCACATCCAATCTTTGCCGGAAGCCGGCGAAGTATCTTTAGGAGTAAACTTCACCAAGGTCGGATTGCGTTTGCCTTCCTCTTGAATTAAATATACCGCTTTGGATTCGCGCTCATTATCAGACAATTCACTTTTTACCGTAGATAAACCCGGGCCAAAATTAAAATCAAATTTCGGCAGGACTACTTCGGAATTGGTGTTATTTTTGAAGGTAATGAGCAGCTGATTAATGGTATTGTCTTGGAACTGATACGTCTTAAGCATTTCCACGCCCGGCATCACTTGCGCTTTAAACGTGATAGAATCGCGGGTGCGTTTTGCCTCGCGAAAATCCAGCTGCGGGAAGGTGGCAAAATAACCTTGCCCTTTGTACGGCGTCAGGTCCACATTTCCCAGCACATCTTTAAACAAAAACTCTTTAATCCCCGCCCCTTTAGAGGAGAACGTGATATCAGCAGTAGGTGCTTGGAAGGAGATTAATTCTTCCGGCGCGGAAGTGCTTTGCACTTTGGCTACCGGCGTAGCGGAAGCGGCGGCTAATTCCTGTTCGGTTTTGGCCAGTTCCGCTTGGGCGGCCTGCTGCTGCTTTTGCATACGGGGAATCACCACAAATTGATTGTACCCTGTCAAAAACAGCAGAAATACTAAGGCCGTGAGCAAAAATTTTCGGTCCATAAAAGTCCTCTGTTAAAAGGCCGTTTGACAAACGGCGGACTTCCTGCAAAGGCTTTCAGACGCGGGAGAAATTACGGCACCGGGTCATAACCGCCCGGATGAAACGGATGACATTTACTAATACGCACAACAGCGAGCCATGTTCCCTTTAGCACACCATATTTAGCAATTGCTTGCTGGGCATATTGGCTGCAGGTGGGTGTAAAACGGCACACGCCACGCGGTCCTAACAAGGGCCGCACACACAGCATAAAAACGCTTAACAAAAAAAGTACACTGCGTTTACATACCAGCGAAATTCTATTCATCATGCGTTTGCGCCTCTTGCGGCGCGGGATTGGCAGGCACAAGTCCTGCCCGGCGGCACAGGCTGAGCAATGCCTCTTGCATTTGCTGCAGCGTGGCCAAAGCTTCGCTGTCTATCGGGTGGAAAATATAATCCACTCCACTTGCCAATTTTTCCCGGTTGAGTCTGAAAGCTTCACGAAGAAGCCGTTTGGCGCGGATACGCACAACCGCGCCGCCCAACTTTTTTGATACTACAATACCCAAACGGCGGTCATTTTGTCCGTTCGGGGCGGGCTTATACCACAGAACCAGGCCATGGCCTGAAATGCGTTTACCGCCGTGAATAATATTCTTAAAATCTTCTTTAAGATGTAAGCGGCGGCACCTGGGTAAGCCCTGGCGCGTCATATTAGGCCCGGATTAATTCGTGGCGGCCTTTAGCACGTCTGGCGCTTAATACTCTGCGTCCGCCGGCGGTGGCCATGCGGGCACGGAACCCAATGTGTTTAGCTCTTTTGGCTTTGTTCGGTCTATATGTAGGTAACATTTTGCTTCTTTATACGGGCGGAACACGTGTCAGGCCCGTATACTCCTGTAGTTAAGTTAAATTCTCCTTACGCTGCACAAAAGGGCAGCCGAAGGACCTATATATTATAACTTATCGGGCGGGCGCTGTCCAAGGATTTTTTTAAAGATTTATGAAAATCAGTACGCGCGGAGTCAAAATTTGCTACATTTATAATATGATATTTACCGATAGTGGCATTGTGCTGTTCCGCCAAGATTTCCGCGAAGCAGACCGCCTGATTTCCCTTTACACCCGGCAGCACGGGCGCGTGAATTTGCGCTTGCCCGGCGTCAACCGCGCCAAAGGGAAACTAAAAGCTATCAGCGAGCCGTTTGCCTGTGCGGACTACCGCATTTACCAACGCGGCGGCGCAGCGTTGGGTACGGTAACGGGCGGCAAAATCCGGCAGATTTTCCCCGCTATCCGCACTAGTTTAAAACGCCAAACGATTGCGCTGCACTGTTGCGAACTGATGATGCGGTTGACTCCGCTGCGGCAACCGAGCGAAGAAAAATATCTCTTGCTGCTGCAAGCACTAACCGAATTAAATATCGCAGATCCCTCGCCGGCTTTTGCCCCCGCTTTTACCCTGCGTTTAATGGCAGCCGCCGGGTTTGGGTTGGACCACCCGGTCTTGCAAATCACGCCGGAGTTTTGGTCGCGTATGCATGAAGATGCGTTTAGTAGCTTGAACTTTACCGAGCCGGAAGATTTACTCTCGCTTAGCAAATGCAATGAAGTATGCCGCCGATTCCTAAACCAATATTTAAACTATCCGCTGCAAACGACTAAACCTTTTGTCTTGCCCGCGGAAGACATACCGCTGTCCTCGTCCGAACAAATTTTAGCTTTTCATTAAATCATATCCCCCTGCCTTGTAGCAGAATAAGACCCTTTACAAAAGGCATCATATTGCGGACTGCCGCCCTCTGCGGTTAGCGGTGCGCCGCAATATTTTTGTGCGGGTTTTGATAATTAAATTTCAGCCTATCATTATTTTCTACTCCCCTATTCTCCGACAAGAAAAAGAAAACGCTTGACAAATCAAAAAAAAAAAACAAAATATAGTATGCCTTTAGTAAACAACTTTTTATGCAAGCAAACAGGAGAATATGAAATGATAGAAAAGAGAAATAAAGATATAAAAAATATGTCATTCCCGAAATCTGTAATCGGGAATCTCAACCTTAAAAAAGCGGATGAGCCCCCCGAGTCCTGCGGACCGCAACTTCGGGGGTGGCTCTTTTGCAATAATGATGTCGCCCTGAAAGGTCTTTGTTCAGGGCCTCACCCGTTTACAAACAACGAGGTCCTGAGCAACAACACCTCAGGACGACACGGTACAGGGTGGCAGCGCGCCTTTACGCTTATTGAGCTGCTTGTCGTTGTCTTAATTATAGGCATTTTGTCGGCAATTGCTTTGCCTCAATATCAAAAGACAATTCTTAAAACGCGGTTTTCTACTATCAAATCCCTCACAGAGGATCTGCGTCAGGCGGCACAGGTGTATTATTTAGCAAACGGCGTTTATCCTAGCCAATCAGATATGGACTCCCTAGATATTCAAAGACCTGAATCTTCGCACTGTACTATTACAGCTGTATATGCCATCTGTTATATATTGGATGAGGCTTATAAGCTTCAATATCAGATTCCTCACGATCTACAAAACCGTCGTAGGCAATGTGTTGCTTTTTCTACAGCAAATTTACCAAATGAAGTTTGCCGAAATGAAACAGGAGAATCTCGTGATATAGAAAAAGACTTTGCAGAAAAAGGATATATATCCTATAATTATAGTAATTAGATACTATCCCAATAACTCGTCCATGTCCGGGTAAATATCGGCTAGTGATTTGTAGATTTTAAAGGCGTGTTCGCGCACAAAGGTGTCGGGTTGTTTGATGTCCGGAATTACCACCGTGCGCATACCCGCAGAAATAGCAGCCGTCGCCCCCGCCACGGAATCTTCAAACGCTAAACACTGCGCCACATCTGCCTGCAAACGCTGCGCGCAACGCAAAAACACTTCCGGGTCCGGCTTGGGTTTGGCTACATCTTCTGACGTAACGATAATAGGGAAATAGTCCAGCATATTATTTTTTTGCAGGATTTTTTTCACCCACTCCCGCACATTAGACGTGGCAATCCCCAGCTGAAAACCGCGCTGGTGAAAATATTCCACCGCTTCTTTTGCCCCGGGACGGAACGGGATGGGATTTTCGCACATATACTTTTCAAAATTTTGACAGCAACCTCTATAAATGGCATCAATATCTACCTCGCGCCCAAAGTAGCTGAGCATTAGCGGTTTGGCTTCCTCGGTGCTGATGCCAATGCAACGCTCAAACAGTTCAAAGGTAAATTTCAATCCTAGCGGTGCGGCAGCTTGCTGGTAGCATTTAAAATAAATAGGCTCGGTGCTAAACAAGGTGCCGTCCATATCAAAAATAATACGCGTAATCATACATATATTTTAGCAAATGTATCCTGCCGTCTTGTTGGTTTTGTATAATAGTAGGTACGTATGAAACAAGGAATGAATTTTCAAGATATTATTTCTTCTTTAAATGAATATTGGAAGAAACAAGGCTGCATCCTCGTGCAACCCTATGATATGGAAAAAGGAGCCGGCACCTTCAACCCGGCTACTGTGCTGGGCGCCCTTACCAAAACCCCGGTCAACCGCGCCTATGTGGAACCTTGCCGCCGCCCGGCAGACGGTCGCTACGGCGAAAATCCGAACCGCTTGGGCAAGTATTATCAGTATCAGGTTATCATGAAACCTGCCCCGGCCAATATCCAAGAAATCTATTTAAATTCGTTAAAAGCTATCGGTCTGGACCCCAAAGAGCACGACGTGCGCTTTATTGAGGACGATTGGCAATCCCCCACCTTGGGTGCGTCCGGCGTCGGCTGGGAAATTTGGCTGGACGGTATGGAAATTACGCAGTTTACCTATTTCCAAAATATGGCCGGATATTCTTTAAATCCTATTACCGTGGAAATTACGTATGGGCTTGAACGTATTGCCATGTATTGCCAAAAAGTGGATAATGTGTTTGATATCCGCTGGAACGACCAAGTGACTTACCGCGACGTACACTTGGAGCAAGAAAAACAATTTTCCCACTATTACTTTGAACAGTCCGACGTGGAACGCCTGCGCCGCGACATTGAGGAAAATGAAAAAGAGTGCCACGCTTTGTGTGAAAAGGGCTTATATTTGCCCGCCTATGAATGTGCCATGCGCGTGTCGCATTACTTTAATATGCTGGAAGCACGCGGCGCGATTTCCGTGTCGGACCGCACCAACATTATTACCAAAATCCGCAATTTGGCCAAGGCCTGCGCCAAAGTGTATGTAGAAAGCGTGGAGCCGTCAGAAAAGAAAGAGGAGGCCGCCCAATGAACGCATTTTTAGAAATCGGTACCGAACATTTGCCTTCCCGGTTTGTTAAACCGGCACTGGCACAAATGGAAACCTTGGCTAAAAATTTACTGGCCGAATATCAAATTGAATATACAAATGTCAGTTCCTTTGGCACGTACCGCCGCTTGTGCGTCATCATTGAGGGTATTGCCGAAAAGTCGGCTGATATTCAAAAAGAAGTGAAAGGCCCCCCGGCAAAACTGTTAAAAGATGCCGACGGGAAATTTACCCCCCAAAGCGCGGGCTTTGCCCAAAAGAACGGCATTAAACCTGAAAAACTGATTATCCAGGAAACGGACAAAGGGCCTTTTATCTTTGCCAAGCTTAATATTAAAGGCACCAAAACCGCCAAGCTGCTGCCGGAAATTTTCACCAAGATTATCACCGGTATTGAATTTGCCAAAAATATGGTGTGGGAAGAAAGCGGCCTTAAATGGGGCCGCCCGATCCGCAGCTTAATCGGTTTGTACGGCGAAAAAGTAGTGCCGTTTACGGTAGCGGGTGTGAAATCCAACCGCTTTACCTATCCGCTGACCGCCTTTGGGCGCAAGCCAATCCGCGTGGAAAAAGCCGATAAAGAATATTACGTGCAACTGCTTAAAAATCAGCCGCAGCCTATTTTGGCTCTGCCGGAAGATCGCCGGGAAGCGCTTATCCATAGCGTCATAACCGAGGCCAAAGCCCGCGGTTATCACGCCGATTTAGACCCGGATTTAATAGAAGAAACGGTCTATTTTACCGAGCACCCGGTTGCCGTAGCCGGCGATTTTGATTTGAAATTTCTCACGCTGCCCAAAAAGCTTATCACCACGGTATTTAAAACACAGCTTAAAATGTTCCCGATGGTGGACGGACACGACGAGATACAACCGTATTTTATTGCGGTACGCGACGGTGTATCTACCAATCAACCGGAAGTGCGCGACGGATTTAAAAAAGTAATGTCGGCGCGTTTGTCTGATGCGGTTTTCTTCTATGAAAACGACAAACACGAAAGCCTGGATTACTTCAAAAATAAACTGGCCGACCGCACCTTCTTGGAAGGTATGGGCACGCTGTTAGACAAATCCAACCGCACGCGCGAACTGGCTATGTGGCTGTGTGACCGCCTAGACGAAGAAGGTATCAAAGATTCCGTGACTTATGCCGCCGGCTATGTGTATGCCGATTTAGCCAGCAGCGTGGTGTATGAATTTCCGGAACTGCAAGGCTATATGGGCGGCCGCTATGCCGAACTGGAAGGCCACGCAGAAGAAGGCCACGCCATGGCCCAAGCCTATTATCCGCTGTCTGCCAGCTCCGAGCTGCCGGATAATTTAATGGGAGCCTTTGTATCGCTCGCGGGCAAAGTAGATACGCTGGCGGGTAACTTTATTATCGGTCAAATCCCGACGGGTAGTGAAGACCCCTATGCCTTACGCCGCGCGGCCTACGGCGTGGTGCGCATCTTGCTTGAAAAAGAGATTAATTTATCTCTGCAAGAACTGCTGGAAAAATCTTTTGCTTTATATAAGGTAGATAATACGGATAAAGCACAAGACCAGCTGAAGGAATTTTTATTTCAGCGTTTATCCCAACTTTTCCAACAGCGCGGGCACGCCGCGGGCATATTAGAAGCGGTAAATGATTGGTACTCTATGCCGCTGGCTAATATTGAGCTATTGCTTGGCGTACTGGCTAAAGAAAAAGGCAGCGAAAACTTTGTGGCCGCTGCCCAATCTGCCAAGCGCGTATGCAATATCTTAAAGAAGGCTGATCCTTCCGACGGGCGCGTAGATGAAAAATTGCTCACGCTGGACGCGGAAAAAGAGCTGTTTGCTGTTATTACTATGACGGAAAACCGCATTGCAGCCCTTTCTGCCGGATGCCAGAGCGAGCAAGATTGCAAGTTTACCTTAAGTGCCTTTGGCAAATTTGCAGCTCCCTTGGCTAAATTCTTTGCCGACGTCATGGTCAATGTAGAGGACGCCGCCGTACGTACAAACCGCTTGGCGCTTTTATGGCGCGTGCGGGAACTGCTGACCCAAGGGCTTGTAGATATCAGCAAACTGTAAGCTAATTCTTTTGCAAAAAAACCCTGCCAAACTGGCGGGGTTTTTTGTAATAATTGGTAAAAAATTTTTTAAAAAAATTAAAAAAACGCTTAAATCTCCGACGGAAAAAATAATTTTTAAAAAATTTTAAAATTACCCCTTGACATTTTTCATATCTCCATTATACTATCCCTAGACACAGTCCAAGATTGAGCGTTGCATGGGGTGTGTGGCCGCGAAAAGTGGCACTGGTTGTAGCTGGTTATGGTGGTTGTGCCGGAGGGTGGTTGGTTGGTAGTTGGGCTGGCCATTGTTTGGTGCAGGGTCGTAATCGGTGGTTGTGGGGCTGGTGCGGCGGCGGACCTAGGTTGTATCAGTGAGTGTGCAGTTGGTTGTTGAGGCGGCGCGTGAGGTGTGACGGTTGTTGGGTAGTGGTTGTTGGACGGACTGTTGCGCTGAAGGTGCTA
>CAJOLM010000038.1 GCA_905235355.1 uncultured Elusimicrobiales bacterium | reverse complement strand
TTTTCTAGATTGTTGTTCCACGGGCAATCAATAGGAGTGTTTGAAAACGTTTTGCATGACTGGTTGGACTTTGTATCTTCTTTATACGCTTCACAATAGAGGGTGTTATTCTGCAAATCATAGGCAATATACCAATTCCCGTCTTTCCATGTATGTCGCCAACAAGTAGCATAAACCATTGCATTAGAAATGCCAGATAAAGATAGGGCAATATTCTTTTGATAAAGCGCATTATTTTCTTCATTAGGAGTGCCCGGTAAATCAATGGATAATTTGTCAAACGTGTTGGCATAGGAGCCATTTGCCAAATAATATTCTTTTTGTGCTTCTGCCAAGGCGCGCACCTGTATCATGGCTTCTGTCATGTATGCTTTTTCCACAGCCTTTTGGTATTGCGGCAAGGCAATGGCGGACAATATGCCGATAATCAATACAACGACCAAAAGTTCTATCAGGGTAAAAGCTTTTTTGCCGTTATCAAATAAAGGAGTCATCCCCGAAATTTGTAATCGGGGATCTTCCACGCTTTGTTGTTTTTGAGCGACACGACCACAACATACGTTGAAGATTCCCGATAAAGACACTCGGGAATGGTCCTTATTGATATCTTTTTTTGGACAGACCCTCACCTGCCCTGCGGGCACCCTCTCCCACACAGGGCGAGGGGAAATAAGACTGCTACTCTTTTCATTTTTTATCATTTCATATTCTCCTGTTTGCTTGCATACAAAAACACCTTATGAAAGGTACACTATATTTTGTTTTTTTTTTTTGATTTGTCAAGCGTTTTCTTTAAACAGTAAATTGTCCTTATGCTATACCATAAAACTCCGGACGCATAGTTTGTACAGAATAGTTGAAGATTAATCTAAAAAAAGTTACAATGATTTTGGAAGTAGAAGCTTGCCGTTATATCTATATGGGGAGAATGTATGTCTTCTAATAAAAAACAAAAAGTATTAACTGTAATACAGACCATAGGTCGTTCGTTTTTCTTGCCGATATCTATTTTACCCGTCGCCGGGTTACTATTAGGTATCGGTGCGTCTTTTTCTAATATGGCCACGGTGCAGCAATATGGGCTGGAGTCCATTATGGGTACCGGCACGCTGCTCAATCATGCCTTCTTATTAATGAGCGCCGTGGGCAGCGCGGTATTTGCGAACTTGCCGCTTTTGTTTGCCTTGGCCGTCGCACTAGGGCTGGCAAAGGAAGAAAAAGCCGTGGCGGTTTTATCTTCCGGGCTTGCCTTTATCGTGACGCATACTACTATTCATGAACTGCTTGTTTTTGCCGGAGAAGTATTGCCTAATGGCGAATTGGCCCCCAATGTAATTGCCGGAACGATTGGCAGCGTGCTGGGCATTCAAAGCTTGGAAATGGGTATCTTTGCCGGTATCTTGGTGGGGTTGATGGTGGCTGTGTTGCATAACCGCTACTATAAAATACAATTACCGACGGTATTTTCCTTTTTCGGCGGCGTACGCTTTGTGCCGATTATCAGCACGCTGGCGGCTATTGTCTTGGGCGTGGTGTGCTACTTTGTGTGGCCGCCTATCCAAAAACTCATTTTGGCAAGCGGTGCTTTGGTAGTTAAATCCGGCCTGTACGGTACATTTATTTTCGGATTTATGGAACGCGCCCTCATTCCGTTTGGCTTGCACCATGTATTTTATATGCCGTTTTGGCAGTCGGGCTTGGGCGGTGCTATGAGCATTGACGGGAATATGGTGTACGGCGCGCAAAACATTTTCTTTGCGCAGCTGGCCTCTCCCAATACCAAACACTTTGCTATTGAAGCCGCACGCTTTATGACGGGTAAATATACCATCATGATGGGCGGCTTATTAGGGGCTGCGCTAGCTATGTACACCACCGCTAAACCCAGCAAACGCAAAATTGTGGGCGGCTTGTTATTTTCTGCCGCGTTGACGTCCTTCTTAACGGGTATTACAGAGCCGATTGAATTTACGTTCCTGTTTGTGGCGCCGCTTTTGTACGTCGTGCATTGTGTGCTGGCGGGTATTGGATTTGTGCTGATGCACGTGCTGAAAATCACCATCGGTACGACCTTCTCTTGCGGACTGATTGACTATGTGCTCTATGGTGTGCTGCAAGGAAATGCCAAAACAAATTGGCTGATGTTAATTCCGGTTCTCATCATCTATTTTGTGATTTATTATTATTTGTTCCGCTGGGTGATTTTGAAGTGGAATTTGCAAACCCCGGGCCGCGAAGAAGATGACCAAGAAACCAAACTCTACAGCAAGGCCGATTTCCAAGCCAAACAAGCTAAAAAAGAAGAGACGGCTCCTCAAGCCGCTGCGGAAGTGCCGGCCGGATTAGAAGTGGACGAGCAAATGGAAAACATCATTGCGGGGTTAGGCGGACTGGACAATATGGAAAACCCGGAATGTTGTGCTACGCGCCTTCGCTTAAACGTAAAAGACGGCAGCAAAGTAGATAAAGCTTTACTGAAGAAGTCCGGCGCCGTCGGCACCGTGGTGAACGGGCAAGCGGTGCAAGTAATATATGGTCCGGTGGTGAGCACCATTAAACCTAGATTACAAGAATATATAAACAAAAAACGCAACGCACAAAAATAGGCTTTGCTCTTGCCCAAAACCCCGCCGTCTGGCGGGGTTTTTCGTTCATTGATATTCCCTTGATTTTTGGGTACCGGGCGGACGGTGCTTGACAGAGAGCTCCTCCTGCCGCTTTTGTGTCTGGTAAACAATAATACTGCACCTTGTAGCATCTAATTCCAGGTGCGCACAGCGGCTTTAAAACTGCTACAATAATGGAAATAGCGCCTGCCGCGGCAGGGGCTCGGATTTTTATCATTATAAAGAGGTTCGTATGCCGAAAGTAAATAATTTATTGGAAGAAAAGCTTCCGCCGCAAGCGCTAGACGCTGAAATGGCGGTGTTGGGCTCTATGCTGCTGGAGGCCGACGCCGTGGAGCGCGCGCTGGATATTTTAAAGCCGGAGCACTTTTATAAAGACGCGCACAAAAAGATTTTTTCTGCCATGAAGGACCTGGCCGATAAGGGCCGCGCCATTGACCTGGTTACGCTGACCGAGGAGCTTAAAACCCAAAACCTGCTCTTGCAGGTGGGGGGAGAGCTATATCTGACCGATTTAATCAATAAAGTTTCCACCGCTGCCCACGTGGAGCATTATGCCAATATCGTCTATAAAAAATTCCTGGTGCGTGATTTAATCAAGACCGCCACCCACCTGGTGCAAGAGTGCTACAAAGAGGAAGACGAGCCGGAAAAACTGATTGATGTGGCACAGGAGCAGATTTTTAAGCTCAGCCAAAAACAGGATTTAAAAGGCTTTGTTTCGTCTAAAGATTTAGCCGCCGAAGTGATGGAAATGATTGAAAAAGCCCACCTGGACAAAAACCCGGTCAAGGGTGTACCGACGGGCTTTCGGGAGTTTGATTATAAAACAGGCGGTTTCCGCAAGTCCGATTTAATCATTTTAGGGGCGCGCCCCAGCCAAGGTAAAACTGCTTTGGCCTTAAATATTGCGCACCATGCGTGCGTCAATAAGGGCTTCCCGGTGGCGATATTTTCGCTGGAAATGGGGCGGCACTCCATTTATGAACGTATGTTGTGCTCGGCTGCTATGGCAGAGGTGCACCAAGTGCGAAACGGCTATTTTCAACGTAGCAAATGGAAGGATTTAACACGTGAACTGGCATGCTTGGCGGAAGCACCGCTATTTATTGACGATACGCCGGGTATTACGATTACCGAGCTACGTATGCGCTCGCGCCGCCTGGCCAATGAACTGGCTAAACAAGGCAAACAGCTGGGGCTGATTATCATTGACTATTTGCAGCTGATCCGCTCGTCGGGCCGCAGCGAAAGCCGCCAGCAGGAAGTATCTGAAATTTCCCGTATGCTTAAAGAGCTGGCGCGCACGCTCAATGTACCGGTGCTGGCCCTTTCCCAATTAAGCCGTAAAAACGAGGATAAAACCCGCTTGGACAATAAGCCGCAGCTGTCTGACTTGCGCGAGTCCGGCTCTATTGAACAGGACGCAGACGTTGTGGCACTTATTCACCGCGAAGGATATTACAAACGCGATGATGAGTCTCTTAAACGCAAGGCCACACTGATTATTGCCAAGCAGCGCAACGGCCCGGTGGGGGATATTGATTTAACTTTCTTAAGCGAATATACCTTGTTTACCAACCCCACCTCGGAAAATATCGATTTAGGCCCTGCCGAGGAAGGAGTAATGGCATTGCCGGAGTAATTGTGAATACACTTTTTCTTCGTCCCACGTGGGCAGAAATTGATTTAAGCGCTTACGGGCGCAACCTGCAAAAAATCCGCCAAATAGTCGGGCCGGACGTGAAAGTATTGGCTTTACTCAAAGCCAATGCCTACGGTCATGGGGCGGTACCGTTGGGACAATATGCCCAAAAACATAAGCTGTGTGATTTCTTTGGGGTCGCGTCGGTAGAAGAAGGGATTGCGCTACGCGAAAATGGCATCACGCTGCCGGTGCTGGTGCTAGGCAGTTTATATCCGTTTGAAGCGTTTGAATATGCTATTAAATACGATTTATCTGTAGCGGTAGCCAGTGTGGAAGCGGCAGAAGCCGTCAAAGCAGCCGCTCGTAAGCTGGGCAAAAAAATCCGCTGCCACATTAAACAAGACAGCGGCATGGGGCGCATTGGTACGCGCCATAGCGCAATTATGCGCGTGATAGACGCGCTAAAAAATGATGAGCATGTGATTTTGGAAGGACTATTTACGCATTTATCCAGCGTGGATACGGACCCGGCTTATACCGACGAACAAATTGGCTATTTCCGCGATACCATTACCCAGCTGCGCTTGCAAAAAATCCCGGTGCAACTGGTGCACGCGGCGGCTTCTCCGGCCATAGAACTGCGGCCTGATTGCCACGCAGATATGGTGCGTGCGGGTCATGCCTCTTTTGGGCTGGCGGCTAATTTTGAACCGATTTTATCTCTCAAGAGCCGTATTGTATTTGCCAAAGACGTGGTCGCGGGCGCGAGCATTAGCTACAACCGCAGTTTTCGCGCGCCGCACGCTATGAAAGTAGCCACTATTCCCGTGGGATATGGGGACGGATACTTGCGCGCTTTGTCTAATAAAGCAGAAGTGCTTATCGGCGGCATACGTTGCCGGGTGCTGGGCAATATTACCATGGATATGTGTATGGTGGATATTTCCCATGTGCCGCAAGCGCGGGTAGGGGATGAAGTGGTGCTGATTGGCAAACAAGGCACAGCGCAAATTTTTGCCCGGGAGTTGGCGGAAAAAGCCGGGACCATTGATTACGAAATTACGACGGTGCTAATGGCGCGTGTACCGCGTTTTTATAAGGAATAAATATGTTTACAGCCATTGGAAAAATGGTAGATAACTGGATGGGCCAAGTGGGCGGCGCGACCAATATGGTGCGCTCGTGCCTGTATTGGCTCGGGCATGCGCGCTTTGAATTTAAACAATTTATCCAGCAAAGTGTGACGATCGGGGTGGACTCCTTTAGTGTGACTGCCATGACCAGTTTATTTACCGGCATGGTGCTGGCCTTGCAAGGCGGAAACACGATTGGCAATATTTTTGGCGACCCGATTTACGTCGGAACGCTGGTCACATTCTCATTAATTCGTGAATTGGGCCCGGTACTGACGGCGGTGGTTATTTCCGGCCGGGCGGGGGCAGCCGTGACGGCGCATATTGGCACCATGGCCGTGACGGAGCAATTGGACGCGCTGTACACACTCGGCACCAACCCGACGCGCTATTTGGTACTGCCTCGTATGGCGGCCTTTCTGTTTTCTGTTCCTTTATTAACTGCTTTTTCTAATTTGTTTGGCGTGTTCGGCGGATATTTGGTTGCGGTACATGCCTTGGGGATTCCGGGCGAGGTCTATATGACGGACGTGACCGCTTTTATGGGGGTAAAGGACTTTATGCACGGGTTCCTAAAATCTTTTGTATTTGGCTTTTTAGTAGCCACCGTGTGCTGCTATAAAGGCGTCAGTACGCGCGGCGGAGCCGAAGGGGTGGGTAAATCTACCACCGGGGCCGTGGTGACGTGCATTGTAATGATTTTGGTGCTGGATTACTTTTTAACAGCCATTTTAACGGCGTTTAAAATTTAAGATGATAGAGATTAAACATTTGCAAAAAAGCTTTGGCGCGCGCCAAGTGTTGCGGGACGTAAACCTAAAAATAGAGGACGGAAAAGTCACTACTATTTTAGGCGGTTCCGGCACGGGTAAAAGTACGCTGATTAAGTGTATGATTCACTTAATGGACGCGACGGGCGGGCAAATTTTGCTTAACGGGCGCGATATTACGCGAGTGACGGACCCTATGCGCCTGGCGGTCATTCGCCGGCACTTTGGCTATTTATTTCAAGAAGGGGCTTTATTTGACTCTATGACGGTGGGGGATAATGTAGCGTTTGGGCTGCGGTATTTAACAGAAATCCCCGTGGAAAAATATCCGGAAGTAATTAAAGAGAAACTGGCCATGGTCGGGCTTGAGCCGGATGTAGCTAAACTTAATCCGTCGGAATTGTCGGGCGGTATGCGCAAACGCGTCAGCTTGGCGCGCGTGCTGGCTATTAGCCCTAAATGTATTTTGTACGACGAGCCCACTACCGGGTTAGACCCGATTATGTCTGATATCATCAGCGATTTGATTTTGGAAATGAAACACAAACTCGGCATTACTTCTGTGGTGATTACGCACGATATGCGCTCTGCGTTTAAGATATCTGACTATTTGGCTTTTTTGTACGACGGGCGCATTATGCTGTATGGTACGCCGGACGATTTTAGAAAAACAGATAATCCGTATGTGCGGCAATTTGTGGACGGCAGCAGCCAGGGGCCTATCAAAATGCGCCTGCGGGATTAAATTTTAATTTATATTGGGGATAACTTATGAAACCAGAAACAAAATTAGGTATTTTTACCGTCTTGGGACTATCAGTCCTGGGATTATCTTTATACATTTTGGGCGGGTTTTCCATTACGCGCAGCTATGACGTCAATGTGCGTTTTGCAGACGTGTCCGGGCTGCCCAGTAAAGCAGCTGTCAAACTGGCGGGGGTAGAAGTCGGCAAAGTAAAAGCCATTAAAATTGAGGGCGACCAAGTCATTGTGGTCATGGGTATCCATGACGGGGTTACCTTGTACAAAGGGGCACAAGTTTCCGTTGCGATGACCGGGATTATCGGCACAAAATATGTCAAAATCGTGCAAGGCAACGCCGCTTTAGGGCGTCTGAAACCGGGCGAGTATGTATCGAGCTTTAACGCAAAACCCATGGACGAGCAAATTGCCGATACTATGAACAGCGTGCGCGAATTGGTGGATAGCGTCAACCAGCAGGGTCAATTCGGTGCGCAATTAAATGATGCCATGCGCGATATACGCCAACTGTCTGCCAACGTCAATCAGTTGGTAATGACCATGAGACCTTATGTAACCTCTTCTATGAAAAATTTGGAACAAATTACCGATAAGCTAAACGCCATTATGGACAGCATTACCAACGAAGAAGGTGTATTGGGCGCGCTGATTAAAGATGAGCAAATGAAACAGGAAGTTAAAGAAAGCGTAAGCGAGCTGAAAACCACTATGAGTGAAGTGCAAAGTTTCGTGGGCAAGATGAGCCGCTTCCGCGTGTATTGGGATTATGACTTCTTCTATTCGCCCAGTGCCAAAGTGGCTTCCAGCGATTTAGCTTTAGAGATTTTCCCGTCTAGCGGATATACATATTACCGCGCCGGTATTGCCAATATCGGAAATAAGGATGATACGCTGAAAGATAAAGATTATGTGGAGCGTAATAAGCTGGACTTGCGCTTTGGTCTGTATAATAGATGGGCTAATGTATCTGCCGGTATGATACGCGGTGCCGGCGGGGTGGCATTGGAGGTCAAACCCTTCTATGACCATGAGTTCTTGCAACGCTTTACGGCGGGTGTGGAATTTAGCGATTGGGGCCGCGACCGTACCATTAACAAACGTCACTTTGATAAACCCAATTTGTCATACGGGGTGGATTACCGCGTGAGCAAGTATTTCTCCGTCGGCGCGTGGATGCGCGACACATTGGAAGTTAATGAATTTAACCTCAAAGCCAATATCTCGTTTAACGACCAGGATATTTCGTCCTTCTTTGGCTTGGCAACCATGGCGCGCTAGGAGCGGATATGAAATTTAAAACGGTTTTTGTCTGCCAGAAATGTGGATACGAATCCCCCAAGTGGGCTGGTAAGTGTCCGGAGTGCGGGGAGTGGAACACGCTGGCAGAAGAGGTCAAGCAGCAAGAGAGCAAAAAAGAAAAACGCGTGCGCAGCTTTACGGATTTCTCGTCTGAAATTGTCAAATTGGCAGATAGCAAAGTTGTCAAAGAGGAGCGCATCCCCACCGGCATTGGGGAATTTGACCGTCTTTTGGGCGGTGGGCTTGTCAAAGGCCAGCTGACCCTGTTGGCCGGCGCGCCGGGCATTGGCAAAAGTACGCTAATGCTGCAAGTGGCAGATGCACTGGCAAAAAACCGCAAAGTGCTGTATATTTCCGGCGAGGAAAGCATTAGCCAAATTTCGGGCCGCGCCGAGCGTCTGGGCACTAAAAACGAAAACATTTTGCTACATTGTGAAACCAATATACAAAACATTATTGAGTCGGTGGAAAATGTAAACCCGGACGTGCTGGTGCTGGACTCTATTCAAACAGTATATCATCCGGAGTTTACTTCCTCGGCAGGAACGATTGGACAAGTGCGTGAGTGCGCAGCCGAGCTGGTGCGCTTATGCAAGCCCAAAGGAATTATCACGTTTGTGTTGGGGCACGTGACCAAAGAGGGGGAACTTGCCGGGCCGAAAATTTTGGAGCACATGGTAGATTGCGTGCTGTATTTTGACACGGAAAAAGACAATGTGTTGCGCCTCTTGCGCCCGCACAAAAACCGCTTTGGATCTACAGCGGAAATCGGGCTTTTTAAAATGACCGGGCATGGATTGGAAGGGGTGGAAAATGCGGGGGAATATTTTGCGCAAACCTCGTCAAGCCGCGCCTTAAAGGGGCGCGCTTATACGCTGGCGCTGGAAGGCTCGCGCCCGCTGCTGACCGAAGTGCAAGCACTAGCCAGCCCGACGCATTATCCCTATCCGCGCCGCGTGGCGACAGGAGTGGATTTAAACCGCTGCTTAATGCTGTTTGCCGCACTTGAAAAGCATGTGGGGTTGAGTCTGGATAACAAAGATATTTACGTCAGTATCGCTGGCGGCGTCAAGCTAAAAGACCCGGCGCTGGATTTAGCCATTTGCGCGGCGGTCATTAGCTCGGTTAAAGATGTAGCGGTGCCGCATGATTTTATCTTTTTGGCGGAAGTGGGTATATTAGGGCAAATTGCCAAAGTGCCGCTCATTGACCGCCGATTGGAAGAAGCGCAGCGGCTGGGTTTCAAAACTGCTTTTACCGCACCCGTGAGCAAAAGCGAAAAGCAGAAGCTGTCCTCGCTTACGCTGCAAGAAATTACCGAAATTAATGAATTGGCACTCAAATTACGGTAAGATAAGTAATAGAACATTTGCCCCCGGGTTTTATATAAGCCCGGGGTATTTTTATCACACTGGGTTGTTTTTTATTAGGCAAAATAGAGCTGTTTTCTCGTTGTTAGGGTTCAATACATATGAGACTATTCCGACGACGTTTTCCGAAACAATTTAAGACAATCTCTTTTTATCCTCTTAAAATAAGTCCATCATATAC
>CAJOLM010000037.1 GCA_905235355.1 uncultured Elusimicrobiales bacterium | reverse complement strand
ACCACGACAAGTAGCTCAATGAGTGTAAATGCATGAATATGGCGTCGTCCCCGAGGGTTGGTATCGGGGACCTCAGCCACTTTTTTAAGGTTGAGATTCCCGATTACAGATTTCGGGAATGACATATTTTTTATATCCCGCATAGAAACACTGCGGGATGACGGAGTGTGTGAAACACTGCGTGATGACGAGGAGTGCGTAAAACCTCTCTTGCTGTCATTGCCGGCGTGGACCGGCAATCCAGCCGTTAATAAGATTGTGTTTCCTTGTTTAATAGTGGATTCCCGGTTGCCTTCGGCCCCAGGAATGACAACATCTTTTTTCTTTTCTATCATTTGCATAAATTCTCCTGTCTGTTTGCACACAAAAACACCTTATAAAAGGCATACTATATTTTGTGTTTTTTTTTTTTGATTTGTCAAGCGTTTTCTTTTTCTCGTCGGAAAAATGCGGGAAAAAGTCTTTACTTTTTTGATATGACACAACAATTAGGAGAAGGAAGGCCAGATAAGAAGTTTCGGGGTTGAGATTTTATTTTAAACAATAATCCCATTGCGGGGCATTCGCTTATGAAACCCATAGCCGGTGGAAACGGTGCGGCCGATCAAATATAATTTGGCTGTCAGACAGCCGCGGCATTTAGATGGGTCTTCCCCCGCGCAAGCCTTACCGGGGTATAGCGCATAATTGAGCCGCGCTTCCCCTTCCGTAACATTGGGCATTACCACATTAGCCCCGCTTTGCAGTGCGCGGATGCGTCCGTCAGGCGTGACCGTTTCCATGGCGGTGGTCGCCGGGATATTAATGTCGGGCAGTAACAGGCGGGTCAGCGCCATAACACGCAAGGAAGGTTCTAAAACGGGCGCAGGAGCGTCTTTAAGCGGCGTTTGGGGATTAGGGATAAAAGGCCCCAGGCCAATCATATCGGCGTCTAATTCTTTGAAAAATAAAATATCTTTAGCTAGTGAGCGCAGTGTCTGCACCGGCAGCCCCACTAATACACCGGTACCCACCTCATAGCCTAGTTCTTTCAAATCACGCAAGCAGCGCAGGCGGTTTTCAAAACTCATACCGGGATTATATTTTTCATACAAGGCTTTGTCGGTGGTTTCAATGCGCAGTAAATAGCGGTCAGCTCCGGCAGTTTTAAAGGCAGCGTAATCTTCGCGCGTGCGCTCGCCCAGGCTGAGCGTGAGTGCCAGCCCCAGGGCCTTAATTTGCTTGATAATAGGCACCAGCACTTCGGCGGTAAAAAATGGGTCTTCCCCCCCTTGCATGACTACTGTTTTGTAGCCGTACTCTACCGCTTTGTGCGCCAGTGCCAAAATTTGCTCTGCCGTCAGGCGATAGCGCGGCAGTTCTTTGTTTTGGGCTTGCAACCCGCAATATAAACATTGGTTTTTGCAAATGTTACTAAACTCAATCAGCGCGCGCAAGTGTACCTCATCTCCGACGTATTTTTTGCGTACCCGGTCTGCAGCGGCAAACAGCGTAGCGTCCGCTTGCGTATCGGTCAAGATATGCAACAGTTCGTCTTCGGTTAAGGTGTGGGTTTGCTCCGCCCGGGCAATTAAGTCGGCACTATTCATACCTATAGTGTATAAAAAAACCCCTACCGAAAGGTAGGGGCCTTTTTATCTAAATTGCAGCTTTTAGCGAGCCGAATCTAATAGATTTTTAGAGTCGGAAATGGTCGGTTCCAGCGCCTTAGTGGCCGCATTGTAATTAAAGCGGTAAGATACTTTAAAACTTTGCGGATCCGTCGGCGGGATTTTGACCAGGACAGAATAATTATCCGGCTCTACTGCAGTAGTAATCGTCCACTCTGCCAGATCTTGTACTGCCGGGTGGCGTGTGTTAATCAGTTGCTGTAAGGTTTGTCCGTTGGGCAGCTGATAATTTTTCACCTCGTTCAAAACAGGATCTAAGGGGTTGGCTTCCGGAGCCGTAACGGCTTGTTCCGCATCTACTACGACCGTTTCCGGCTCTAACATTTCATTTAACTGTTCATTTTGTTGTACATCCTCTACGGTAGTGGAGGATTTCAGAAAGTTAAATTGAGCAGGTACGATTTCCAAGTAAGCCAACATTACATAGATAATCGCCAAGATAACGATAGACACTAAAGCACCCAAAATGATTTTGGTTAAGTTGCCAGTGGGCTGTTCAAAGTCCGCTGCTTTCATATCATGCTGGGCGTTAATGTCCAGTTCGGAATCGGTCAAGTCTAGGCGGTCAGAATCTGTCGGGTCTTGCACCATGGGCACCGTTTTGATATCCAGCGTGGCCCCGCGTTTGGTTTGCACTTCTGCTGCGGTTTCAGCTTGGACATCTGCTCCTTTCATTGAATCAGCGGTTACAATTTCTTCTATTTCCTCATCTTCTTTCTTAGTGTCTGTGGATTGGTCGCCTTTTGTTTCATCAATAGAATCCGAAGTATCCAATTGGATTGTCTTGTTCCCCGTTTCAGCTGGCGGAATAAAGTCAGAAATTAAGTAAGTGGAGCCTTCTTTAAGCTGCACTTCCGTCATTTCTTTAGGATTGTAAATGTCCCGAGCTGTGGCTAAATCCTTCGCAGTTTGTTCATCTTGTTCTTGCTCTGCGGCGGACGTTTCTTGTTCTTGAGAATCTTCCGCTGTTTTTTCAAGAGCTTCTTGAGTTTCGGGAGCGGCTTGCTCTTCTATTTGTTCTGCAACTTCCTCTTTCTGTTGCAATTCGTCCGTTTCAGCAGGAGCTTGCTTTTGTATAGGTACTTCTATTTCTTTGGGCTCTTTCTCTGGTTGCGTTGCACCAACTGCCAATTCTTCGGGCTCTTCGCTCTTCTTTTCACTGGGTAAGTCGGCCATAGAGTCCTGCTTAGTAGCATTTAATCCGGCAAAGAAATCTTCGCCGGCGGGTGTTCTCTCTGTGAAAGCTTTCTCCAGGTCTTCTTGTGTGATCAAATCTTCTTCGGAGTGTTCCGATTCTAACTTTTTGCCCGGTACCAATTCTTTAATTGTATCTGTTTTTTCTTTGGCATTGATATCATCTGTGTCCGGAGCCATAGCCTGCAACTCAGGCTCATCCTGGGAAAAAGGCTGCTGAATTTCTTCTTGTTGCGCAGGTTTTTCTTCTATAGGTTCCGGTGAGGCAGATATATCTTCATCGGTACCAGCAATCGTCAAGCCCAGCTGATCGGACAGATCCAAAGGTTCTTTGTCGGCGGACGTTTCAGCAACAGGCTGCTCTTGAGCGGTCTTAGCTTCTTCAGCCTGGCGAGCTTCTTCCACCGCCTGACTAATAAAATCTTTCTCCGGCTCCGGTGCGGTAATTTGATCAATTATTTCATCACGTTTTTCTTCGGAAATAGCCGGGGTATCTGTGGTAGATAGTGATTGCAATTCTGCGGGTTTTTCCTGTACATCAGCCGTAGTTTGCGCCTCTTTGTTGGGTGTATCTAATGCGGCTTTTGCAAGGGCTGCCCCCGCTGCAGCTCCTGCTGTGGCAGCAGCAGCTTCTTTGAAGGGTGATAACAAATCTTGGAAAGTGGTTTCTTTCTCTTCTTGGGTTTGTTCTACACGGTACATAGAGTCAAGCGCAGAACGCAATACAACTTCTTCACCAGCACCGGTAGAATTTTTAGCTTTATCAATCTGAATTTCATCCATCAAATCTAGCTGCGTGTTAGAAGTACCCTCCATATCCGGAGATACTAATTTTTCTGCTTGGCGTACCAAATTAGTGGTAGTTAAGGCTTCTTCGGTTACTGCAGGTTGAGAAGCTTCAGATAGGGAAGAGGCAGCCTTTTCTTGCTGGGCCGCTTGCAAAGAAGCTAATTGCGATTGCGTTGCTTCTTGAGCAGTTAGAGCCTCATTTAATTTTGTTTGCATCCCTTCCAGTTGTTGAGTTAACGCTTCAATTTTTTGAAGTAACAGATTAGTTGTTTCATTTTCCTGCGCGGACGCCGCTGACTGAGTACCGGGTTGTGCCGGAGCAACGGGTGCCGGAGCAACAGGCGTCGGAGCAACAGGGGCCGGTTGGGGAGCAACCGGTGCTTGTTCAAATTCAAAAATAGAAGATGCTTTGAGCCATTCTTGGCTGCCGCTTCCAACTACATCTTCTGAACAGATTAAAGTATCCGGCGTAAAGCCGTCTAATTCTGCTAATTTGTCCTCATCATAAGGACCCACAACTTTGTCATTGATGTAAACCCAATATCTCATTTTCTGTTTCACCCTAAAATAAAATAAACCCTTACGATAACAGGATAGCAAAATTATCGTAGATTTGCACGTCTTTTTTTTCGATATTTTCAGATTTTAAGTTTCTTTGCTGGCTGCACGTGCCTTTTTGTACATGGCCAGTAGATTGTCTAGCTCGGTTTTGGAAGTCTTATGCACTTGGATATTAGCCATCATATCACTGACGAGCTCTAACGAGGAACCGCTCTCCAGCATATCCAGCACAAAGGAAGAAATTCGGGCATCGGAAGTGCCGTTTAATTCCCCCACCAACGCGGTCAGTGCAAATTCATGTGCCTCCCGGTCAGATTTCCAAAAAGTGTAGGGAGCGAGGGATTTTTCAAAAAAAGTGATAATCTCTTCTGCGGGTTTTGTACCCAAATAATTTTTAAGCGCGCGGGGTGCTAAACCTTGCGTAAGGGTTTTCGCTTTTAAGTCACGCAAATATTCAGCTTGTTGGTGAGCTTCGGCAGAGCTAAGTGTCCCCAGTAATACTTTGCACGCGAGTTCTTTGTTTTCCAATGGATCTTGGCAATGTGGCAAGGTAGCCAAAATACCGTGTGTTTCGCGCTCCAATTGGGCAAAATCTTTTTGTCCGGCAAAACGCACAGCCAGGTCTTCTTCATATCCGGCAAATGTATCGTTTTTGGAAAGTGATTTTTGCAATAAAATACGCTCACGGTAGAGGGAAGCTTTTTGTTGCGCTTTTTCAAACATGCTCTCCGTGCCATCTAAAAGAACACGCACGGCAAGCCCTAAATTCTCTTCTTTCTGAGAAACATGTGGCAAGCGTTTGAGTACAGCATCAAAAGTGTCTAAAATATCCTGTGGTGTTTTGGTTTTTAAGTAACGGCACGCAATAATCATTAAATCATCTTCTAAAATCTGTCCCCCGACAAGTTTAGAAGTCAGCGCAATATCTTGAGCATCTTTTTGCGTGATTTGACAGAGTAGCGTTTTAGCCGCCAAAGAGGCCATCAAATTTTGGTCCTCATTAATTTTGCCGAGTTCTTCCATAAGTGCAGAAAATTGTTTTGCAAAATCGGCTGCGCCAGGTACTGCGTATACGGCTTGCAGATCAGCTGTTAATGTGACGGATAAATGATATTTATCGGCGATTTCATAAATAGCTTTTTTGTTTTTGGCAGGAAGACCCGCTAATTTGGCTGTCTCTTGTTTGGCTTGTGCGAGCAGTTTCTCTAGACCATGGCGGGCTTTGTCAGCATCCGATTGGGTAGTGTTGCTAAGTACATCTTTTAAAGCAGCCGAAAATTCAGTATCAAAAAAGCGTAGCGAGCCAAACGCAGCATAAAAATTAAGCAATAAATCCGTATCTTCCGCGGAGGTTTTCAGCCCGCGGGTTAGTTCGGCAATAGAGGTGGCATTGTTGTAAATGCGCAGCTGGCGCAACGCGGCGGGCAGTGTAATTTCATCCAGCAAAATTTTGGCGACAATGGTGTCAGACATAGCATTGGTTTGCCCAAGCTGTGTGGCAATATCTGCGATATCTTGCTCCAATTTCTCCAAGGTTTTTTTATTCTCTAAAGTATATACCAGTTTGGCTGCATAGTCGTCGTCAATATTGGGGAGCATTTTATAAATGCTGCCTAACATACCGCTGCGGTTGGTTATTTTTTCGCTCATAATTCCTCTTTAGCAAAATTTTTGAAACCCTTCTATTTGCTTTTGAAATTTTTGGATTTGTTCCGGCTGTGTAATAAAAGCTAAATTGGCTTTTATGTTTTCTATACAGCAAGCAATAGCACCCTTAAGCAAGTGGCGCGCGCAATGCACATCTGACAAAATAACTGGCGCGATAAAATCTTGCAGGGCTTCTATTTCATGCAGACACGTAATAGCGGTAGTGGCCGTATCTGCCGGAATTTGCGCTGCATATATGAGCGCGTCCTGTAAAGCTTTTTCGCGGTTGGGATCCTCTTTGGGCAATTTTTTAGCTACTAAATATCCTGTATAAGCTGCGCCGTCTTCTTCAATAAAATGATTTAACTGCGCCGTGAGTGCGCCCAATTTGCGCAGTGGCGGTATCAAGCGGGTTTTTACATCTTCTGTTGTTGATTTTTTATTAAGCGTCGTTTGTCCCGCCATAATGGCTAGCGAGCAACCCATCGCGACCGCCATAGCGGCTGCTGCGCCACCGCCCGGGGTCGGGTCAGCTGACGCCAAGGCTTGATTAAATTTTTCCGCTGCTTTAAACCACTCCATATGCGCTCCTACATAATAGTGCCTGAGGGCAAATCTTCGTACTTCTTAATTTTTAGCATTTTAAGACGGTCCTCATCAATGCCTGTGCGGCTGAAAAACACGTGTTCAATGGCGCTAGCGGGCGAAATATAAATGCCGCGTTTGACGCCCTTGGGGTCTGTATTTAGCCCGAGCCATACATAAAACATTTCTATATCGTTAAAACTGTCTGCTTGTAATTCTGCGGCGGCACGTTGCAAAAGTTTCGGGTCGCCAAAACCGCAGGTTAGCGCGGCACTGTGAAAGCCGCACGCTTTGGCAGCCAGTACGTCGCGGTGTGTATCGCCAATGATATACACTTGTTCAGGCGAAAATATTGTTTTAAATTTTTTCTCAGCGCGTTTGACAGCGGCTTTGAGCATGGCTTGGCGGGTGTGACCGCCTGTACCATATCCGCCGACGGAAAAATATTTCAGTAATCCGGAGGGTTGCAATTTAATAAGCGCCCCCTCCTCTACATTTCCGGTGCCTAGGCCGATTATGACGTCTTTTTCTTTGGCTAATTGCGCAAGGAATTTTTTGACGCCCGGTACAGTTTTATATTTCTTTACCTTGCGGGATTTTTCCACTTCCAGCGGCAGCATTTCCAAGTAAGCAGCTTTGATTTTTTTTAGTTCGGTTGGGCTGGGTTTTTTGCCCTTAAGCAGCTGATATACGATAGAAAAATTGTCCAAATCCGTCCGCCCGGAAATCAAACCGTGCTCAAAATCCGGTGCCTTGCCATAGAGTTTTTTCATGGCTTTTATTAAAGCCGAACGTCCCGCCGCTCCCGTGTAAACTAAGGTGCCGTCCAAATCAAATAAAACCAACTTCTTCATTTCTTGTCTCCTTGCAAACTGACCAGGGTTACAATGTACGCACCGCCTAGGGCCAGCAATAATCCCAACACTTTAAAAAGGGTAATCTTATCCAGCCCCAACCCGACGGATATCAAAAAAGTAAATACCGGGTAGGACAGGATAATGGCGGTTGCTTTGCCCAGCGCCATATTGCGTATGCCATAATACCAAAACGCATTGCCGATGTAGTAGCAAAAAACCGCGCTGAATAATACGCACCAGCCAAGCGTGGCTATCGGCGTAAATGTAAGACCCTGGCTGCACGCCATATATATTATAAGCAAAATCAAAGCCGGCATAGCAAATAAAGCGCGGATACAGGCCACGGTCTGCCCGTCCAAATCAGCAGGTAATTTTTTGGCTAAAATGTGGCTTAATTGAAACATCCATAAGCTGCCTATAATCATCAGGTCACCTTTGAGCTGCGGCGTGTACCCCGCTTGCCATAAAAGCATGGTCACCCCCGCCACGATAAGTGCCGAGCCACCTATTTGTACCCAGGAGGGTTTTTCGCGCAGCAAAATCCACGCCAGCAGCAGGGAGTACACAATTTCAAATTGATTTAAAATAGACGCATTAGTGGGCGTGGTATATTTAAGAGCAAAAACCATAATGCTCATGGGTAGGGCAGTGCCTAGTGTACCAATACCAATGTGACGCCAAAATTGCTGGCGGTTAAACACGCGTCCCCACGCGCCAATACGGGTAATGTGCGGCACGAAGCACAGCGTTGCCCCCAGAGAAGCAAACAGCAAAAATAACGCCGAAGTGCAATATTTTACCGCATAGGCAGCCGTTACCATATTAAAAGCGGTAATAATGGTATCAATCCATATAGCGGCAGCAGGTGATTTTTTCATATTTAATGTTTTTGTTTTTGTACGAGCCAGCTAATCCAATAAGCGCCCGATAAAGTCAGTATCATACCAAACAGTTGATACAGATGCGGTGTTTCCAGCCCCAGCAAAATAGACAGGGCAAAGGATAACACCGGATAAGATAAATAAATCGCGGTGACGCGGCTTAAGTCTAATGCACGGATAGCCTGATACCATAAAATCATAGCCCAGCCGTATTTGAGCACACCGGTATATAACCATACCCACGTAAATTGCAGCCCGGGTTTAAGGGTCAGCGTACCGTCGCTTGTACACATTAAAAAGAGGAGCAGCAGCGTCAGCACCGGCAGTGCATACAAATTGCGGGCGGCGGCTATGGTGCGGAAATGCAAGTGCTTCGGTAATTTTTTGGCAACGCAGGAAGCCGCCTGAAACATCCACGGACAGAGCACAATCATCAGGTCTCCTGTCCAGCGCGGCGTGTATTGCTCTTTAAATAAAATCAGCAATACGCCGGACAGCACAAGGGCACTACCGAAAAGCTGTTGCTTGGTGGGTCTTTCATGCAAGAAGATATAGGCGATAATCAGCGAATAAATCAGCTCGCTTTGTTGCAAAATAGCGGCGTTTCCCGGCGTGGTATAATGGAACGCCCATAAAATAATAGAAAACGGCAGCGCGGTGCCAAAAGTGCCGATAAATAAAAATTTCCAGCGCACTTCTTTGGCAAATAATTCCCCCCATTGATGATTTTTAGTAATCCAGGGAGTAAAGTATAGTACAGCCAAGATAGTGCCTAAAAAACTAAGCAAGACCGGATTGACAATACCGACGGCGTAATGACCGGCAATCGGCGACAGACCGACAATAGCCCAACATAACCAAGCAGCGAGAAGCGGATTCATAGTTAGCAACTCCTTAAAAAAACCCCGGCTAAACCGGGGTTTAAAGTCTATGCGCGAGGGGGGACTCGAACCCCCAAGCCTTGCGGCATGCGCCCCTCAAACGCACGCGTATACCAATTCCGCCACCCGCGCTAAAATCTTTGTACAACGAGGGATTTACGACCTACATATTTTAGCAAACTTTCCCCCCTTTTAGCAAAAGAACTTTTTGCAAGTAAAAACTCGCGCACGGGGCGCGGGTTTTTGGATTAGGCAAATTACTTATTTGTTCACCGGAGCGGAAGCCGCCGGGATATTGACTTTGTCCATGACAGACGAAGTCGTGCGGTGATTATAGGAAATGGTGAGCAAAATAGAGGTGCAGAATAAAGCCACCGCCAGGCCGGCAGTTAATTTATTGACTGCGTTAAACGCCGTCGGGCTGGCGAAAATATTATCAGCACCGGACGCACCAAAAATACCGGCTGCAGAGCCTTTTCCGCTTTGCAATAAAATTAATAAAATCAGCAAGATACAAACAAAATAATGCACGATTAACAACAATGTCAACATAATTCTCTCCTATCCAAATCTTTTCTTTATTATAGCAATTTTTACGGAAAGTGTTTTGTTTTTCCCCCTTTTTTATTTGAGCAAAAATAGGGCTTGACTTGTTGTTTTTTTTGGCCTAATAGACGTGAAACTCCCCGAGCTTCCGCTCGGGGCTTCTTTCTATTCGAACAATTTCATTGTTCGGCCTATATCTTCTTTTCCTTGCATCTCGATATATCGTCT
>CAJOLM010000036.1 GCA_905235355.1 uncultured Elusimicrobiales bacterium | reverse complement strand
TCGGGGTTAATCAGAGAAAGACGGATTAAACTGATAAAAAAGTTACTGTCTGAATCCCTAAATTAGACACTGTTACCAACACAAAGTTCTATTAGACCCAGATTTGATATAGGTCCAAAAAACAACTGGCCTGGGCCCAACGGCCCTGGGCGTAAAAGCTTATTTTTGCGATACTATGTTAAGAGGACAAAATGTATAAGAAATTAATTTTATGTGTGGGTTTGATTGCTTTCTGTGCTTACTGTGCCTTGGCGCAAGGAGCGGCCTTGTTTGCGGGCAATACTCGGTTTGTTGCCCCCACCCAAAAACAGGAAGAAAACTTGTCTGCTCGTTTACAAAAAATAGCTGAGCAGCAAAAGACTCCGTCCCGCGGACATTTAACAGCAGATTTAATTTTTGACCAGTTGGATGATGTGGGCCAAATAAATGGTTGCCAATTCGCCGCTATAGTGGCAGATACCGAATATGTGAAAACACTAGATATTGATACCGCTTCGGAATTAGCTTATGGTGGTGTTTATGCAGATTTTTCCGGGTCAGGTTGTCAGGGCATATTGAAGCGCGAAGTATTAGACCGGCTTGCTTACGCACCCTATGATGAAGATTCTGCTGATTTTCCTATTTATTCTTTCTATGCTATGACCGCGGTTGGTTTGGGGTATAATTTGCAAACGCATACTATGGTGCAAAACTGGGCATTTGAACAAGTAAGCCATGCTGCGTTGCGCACCAGTACAGGCCGGGAAGGTGTTTGGGCTGCCGTGGTATTGAGTAATATCGCAATGGATTTAGAAGGTGCCAATCCGGACGAAGTATATGGGATGACGCGGCGTGAGCGTTTAGACTTTGAACAAAAATTGGAAAATGTAATTGCTGCGTATGATTGGTTACAAGCAGAAAAGGCCGACTATTTTTCTCCACATATCAAAGGCAATTATAAAAGTAATCAAAGCGTGTTGCTGTCTTTATTCTCCCAGGTTAACAATTGGTTTTCCACGAAAGATGATTCTTCTTTTCTCAAAAGCATGATAACAACAGGCAGTCTCAATGCGATTGGCCGCGGTGACGAGGGACAGCGTTTTTCTGATCGTGCAGAATCTTTTTACTTGCATCATCCTACGCCGGGTACAGATGGGCGCGGTCATTGGGCTAATTCTGATAATGGACGCAAACATCAAATTTTGGCTTTACTGGTGCAAGCCATTTCTATGTCTTATGCCAGCCGGGAAGATTTGTCGGAAGGGGCCCGCGATATGAGACAATTTGTAGAAAGAAAATTAGCCACCTCCCCGGCAGGATTTAAATATTATCTGTTCGTGCCTTTGCACGCCATGCGTAATGGAAAAATCTTGTTTGATGGGGCGAGTTTAAACGGATGGGAGCGCGAAGAAACCGCGTTGCAGCAGGATCTGTATCAAAAAATAAAAAAGCATTATTCGGCTTATGTGGTATTTACAACGATACAAGGCGGAACCGAAGTGGCTGCAGAGTGGGAAATTATCGGTAAGATTTTAGGTGTCACGATTAAAGGGATAGGGGTTGTCGGTAAAACGGCTACCAAAGTGGTGGTAAACCATCTGTCGGCAGAGGCCCTTATGAGTTTGGCCGCGGTACAATTCTCCAGCCGTCATGTGGTGCAAGTGAGCAAGGCCGGCATTAAAAGTTTTATGAAAAAAGCCGGATGGAAAGTGGTCGCTGCGGGTGGCATGGCAGCAGCCGTAACTTCAGACACATCTTCTACTAAACGCGCCAATCAACTGGCTTATTAATTAGGGGAAGTATACTATGCGCAGCGGCGCGGTAGCGCCGAGGTATTCGACCGAGTGAGCAACAACGAAATAAAACTTTTTGGGACGAAAAAAAGGTGCGGGTGGGAATCTCCTTCCGGTCATTTTGCTAACGCAAAATGCCTGCAGTCCGGGCTCGCGGTACTCACCTTTGCCTGGCGGCAAAACTCGTACATCGCTGCGCCTTTCGGTTCCCGACGCAACACCAAGCAGTTGGTGTTGCTCCTCTCACTTTTTTATTAAAATAAAAACCACCTTTCGGCGGTTTCTATTTAATAAAAAAAGGTGCGGGTGGGAATCGAACCCACGAATAAGAGTTTTGCAGACTCTCGCCTTACCACTTGGCCACCGCACCGACACAACAGCTTAAATTGTACCTATATTATAGCAAAAACCGCGCCCTCTTGCATACCGCCTTGCATGCACCTGCTTGCTCTCCACACAAAACCAGTCCAACAAAAATCCCGCTGCCGCGGGAAATTTGCCAACAAAGAAGGGAGACCGTCTCCTCCTGGAGTATAACCTTTAAATAGGCCCTGTAATGGTCTCCCCTTACCAGTAGTATAAAGGAAAATGAAAAAATTTCAAGGGGTAATTTGGACCTAAATAAAATACGCCTAAAAAAAGTAAATTTCCGTCGGGTACAAAAAACTCTTTTGTGCGGCTATCCTTTTTTGCTATAATATACCTATCCGTTGTACTGCGCTGCGTCCCACGGCGGAAAACATTTCCCAAAAGATTATATTTTTTGTATAATGTATAGGACGCCGTTCTGCGGGCGTAGTTCAATGGTAGAACGTCAGCCTTCCAAGCTGGTCACGTGGGTTCGATTCCCATCGCCCGCTTTTTTTAACGGAACGGACGGCAAGTATTTAGGCTTCGGCCGCATGCTGGGGTAGCTCAGCTGGTAGAGCATCTCCATGGTAAGGAGAAGGTCGTGGGTTCGATTCCCATCCCCAGCTTGTTTTAAAAAAATAAAAACAAAGTTGTAAACTAAAAACAGGAGAACTAATCAAATGGCAAAGGAAAAATTTTCCCGCAGCAAACCGCACGTGAACGTCGGTACGATTGGTCACGTGGACCACGGTAAGACGACTCTTACCACCGCTATTACGAAAGTATTAGCCAAAGAAGGTAAAGCCAAAGCTATGGCTTACACCGACATCGCCAAAGGCGGTGTGGTGCGTGACGCTTCCAAAATCGTGACGGTTGCTGTTTCTCACGTAGAATACGAATCTGAAAAACGCCACTATGCGCACATTGACTGCCCGGGACATGCTGACTATATTAAGAACATGATCACCGGTGCTGCCCAAATGGACGGCGCTATCTTGGTGGTTTCCGCTGTAGACGGCCCGATGCCGCAAACCCGCGAACACGTGCTGCTCGCCAAACAGGTAAACGTACCTAAACTCGTCGTATTCTTGAACAAAGTAGATTTGATGGACGACAAAGAAATGTTGGATTTGGTAGAAATGGAAATCCGCGAACTGTTGTCCAAATACGAATTTGACGGTGACAATACGCCTATCGTCCGCGGTTCTGCCTTGAAAGCTATTGAAGGCGACAGCGGCGAACTGGGCGAACCCTGCATCCACCGCTTAATGGAAGCGTTGGATTCTTGGATCCCTGAGCCGAAACGCGATACCGACAAGCCGTTCCTCATGGCTGTAGAAGACGTGTTCTCTATTACGGGTCGTGGTACAGTAGCCACCGGTCGTATTGAACGCGGTAAGGTGCACGTAGGTGATGCGTTGGAAATCATCGGTTTCCGCGACAACCTGAGCACCGTTGCTACCGGTATTGAAATGTTCCGCAAACTCTTGGACGAAGGTATCGCCGGCGATAACGTAGGTATCTTGCTGCGCGGTATTGAAAAGAACCAAGTAGAACGCGGTCAGGTGTTGGCTGCTCCGAAATCCATCACCCCGCACAAACACTTCATGGGCCAAGTATACATCTTGAAGAAAGAAGAAGGCGGCCGCCATACCCCGTTAACCCCGGGTTATAAACCGCAATTCTACTTGCGCACCACCGACGTGACCGGCGAACTCAATTTCAAACAAGAAATGATCATGCCGGGCGACAACGCCGAAATTGAAGTGAAACTAATCACCCCTGTTGCTATGGAAGAAGGCTTGCGCTTCGCTATCCGCGAAGGCGGTCACACAGTGGGTGCTGGTGTAGTCACCAAAATCATTGAGTAGTTCTATTGTTTAGTTCACTGTTACAGGGGCATTGGTCCGCCAATGTCCCTGTAGGTATCATAAAGTGAACACAATTTACTGTAAGGAATTATAAGATGGCAACGAACGAAAGAATTAGCATCGCCCTGGCTTGCACCGTCTGCAAGAACAAAAATTATTACCAGGTGCGCGGTAAAAAGAAAGACTATAAATTAGAAGTCAACAAATTCTGCAAAAAATGCGGCAAAAGCACGCTGCATAAAGAAACCAAGGCTTCTTAATATATTTTGTGGGAGCGTCGGTTAACTGGTAAACCACCGGTCTCCAAAACCGGGACTGAAGGTTCGAGTCCTTCCGCTCCTGCCAGTTTTCAAGGATGAAGGAATATGACAAAAGCAATTGACTTCCTGAAAGAATGCATGGCTGAGCTAAAGAAATCCACCTGGCTGAGCCGCAAAGAAGTAGTACAATCCACTATCTTAGTGGCCATTGTGGTAGCTTTAACATCTGCATATGTAGGCCTGATTGACTTTGGTCTGACCAAAGTATTGGGCGTAGTAGTAGGGGGACGCTAATCATGGCCGAAGAAAAGAATTGGTACGTCGTGCATACCCAAACGGGGCATGAAGATAAAGTCCGCCAGAAAATCTTGCAGCAGATTGAAGTGCAAGGGTTTGGCGACCGGGTGTTTCAGGCCCTGGTCCCGACGGAAGAAGTGGTGGAAGTCAAACAAAATAAAAAAGTCCTTCGCAAACGCAAATTTTTCCCCAGCTATGTGCTGGTGCAAATGATTTTGACCAGCGAATCCTACTGGTTTATTAAAAATATCGTCGGCGTGACGGGGTTTTTGGGCGATCCCAACCCGGTGCCGCTGCCGGAAGAAGAAATCGCCGGGATTGTAGAGCTGACCGAAGAGGGTGGCAAACCCAAACATGTCATCAGCTTTGAACGTGGCGAAAGCGTACGCATTACCGAAGGGCCGTTTAAACACTTTGTGGGCAAGGTGGAAGAAGTAAACGAACAAAAGAACAAGCTCAAAGTGATGGTCACGGTGTTTGACCGTGTGGCCCCGGTAGAGTTAGACTTCTTGCAAGTAGAAAAGAACTAATTTTTAGGCCTGCCCTCTTGTGGGCAGGTGCTTGTAGTAGTAAAAATTATTGGAGTAAAAAATGGCAAAAGAGAAAAAAATTAAAGGTTACATCAAGCTGCAAATCCCTGCAGGTTCTGCCAATCCGGCACCCCCGGTAGGCCCGGCCTTGGGTCAGCATGGTGTAAACATCATGGAATTCTGCAAACAGTTTAACGCCAAAACCGCTAAACTGGAAAAAGGTATTAAGATTCCGGTCGTCATTACTGTATTTGAAGACCGCTCTTTCACCTTTATCACCAAGATGCCGCCGATGGCTGTACTCATCATTAAGAAATTGGGTCTGGCCAAAGGCTCCGGCGCTCCGCACAAAGACAAAGTGGGTAAGATTACCCAAAAACAGTGCGAAGAAATCGCCGCTGAAAAACTGCCCGACCTGAACACGAAAGATGTGAAACAGGCCGCCGAAATGGTAAAGGGCACCGCCCGCAGCATGGGTGTAGACGTAGTAAAATAAATTTGTGTTAAGGGAGGGCCACTGGCCCGCCAACACCTTAAGGAGTTTTAAAGATGGGAAAAAGAATGGAAGCTGCCAAAAAAGCATTTGACGCAAGCAAACTCTATAGTTTTGAAGAAGCGGCCCAAATTGTCAAAGACAATGCCAAGGCCAAATTTGACGAAACCATTGAGATGCACGTCAGCTTAGGCATTGACACCAAGAAAGCCGACCAGCAGGTTCGCACGACCGTCGTGCTGCCGCATGGTACGGGTAAAACCAAACGCATTGCCGTTATCGCCAAAGGCGAAAAAGCGCAAGAAGCGCAAAAAGCCGGCGCCGACAAAGTGGGTGCGGAAGATATCGTGGACGAAGTAATCAAAGGCAAAATTGACTTTGATGTTTTAGTCGCCACGCCGGACACCATGAAAGATTTGGCTAAAGCAGCCAAAATCTTGGGTCCCCGCGGACTGATGCCGAACCCGAAAAGCGGCACGGTAACGTTTGATTTAGCCAAAACCATCGCCGAGCTGAAAGCCGGCCGCGTGGAATTTAAGGCTGACACATACGGCATTGTGCACACCGTAATTGGCAAAGCGTCTTTTGATGCCGCCAAAATTGCGGAAAATGCCAAAGCTGTTTTGGATACCATCTTGCGTGTCAAACCCAACACCTCTAAGGGCGTATATTTAAAGAGCATTTCGTTAAGCTCTACCATGGGCCCTGGGGTGCACGTAAACACGAGCAAATAAGCACTCTTTTGCCAAGAAGATGATAAACCCCCGGTTACCGCCGGGGGTTTTAATTTTGTAAAGAAGTCCTCTATGTTCTAAAACGATTTGACGGGCCAACAATTTTTCTCATCTTTAGTTGGTCAGACGCGAAACAAAACAGGAAATTGCTACAATAAGAATATGTTTAAAAGACTTGGTTTATGTGTGCTGGTGATGCTGGCGGTGCTTGCTTTGCAGGGGCAGGTGAGTGTATTGTTTGTCGTGGATGAGGACAAACACAGCAAGAAAGAGGATTTTTGGCACACGTTTGAATATTATATTGTGGAGCCAGGCAAAACAAATGCCGGCAAATGCCAGGCCACGCGCATTGCCAAAAACTGGTTTGCCACCGCCGCGCATTGTGTGGCGGACCGCTGCAAAAACGGCTGCACGCTGCGTATGGATTTGCTGGAGCAACCCACGTCTGTTTTTGTCAGCGCCAAACACACTGCCAAAAAACCGATTATTTTTGTGCATCCGTCCTATTCTAATGAAGAAATGGTGGCGCATGATTTTGCGCTGCTGCACATGGATATAGCCAATTTGCCGTCGCGCTATTATGTGCGTGCGACGGAAAAACAGCCATATCATGTGGATATTTCGCGCGCGCAGTTCCTGGCTTTTTTGGATAAAAATACGGCAGCGCGGCGGGAATTTTATCACGTCATGCACCCCGATTTGCCGCCGATACTGATATTTGATGATGTCACGCGGCGCATAGACAGAACTTTATCTGTCATCTCTATTTTTGACGGCAAGCGCGATATTTTAAAGGACCCGTACGAGGCTTATTACGTCAAGGATTTAGGGTTTGCCTATACGCAGAATTTCGGCATTAAACAAGGGATGAGCGGCTCTGGCGTAATGACTAACACCGGCGAACTGGCGGGTATTATTTCGGCGTATCTGACAATCACTATCGGGGGAAATGAAAAAAGCACACAATACTTTATGTTTGCGGTGTTTAATCCGGAGCTGACCCGTTTTATGGAAGAAACCATGGGCAGCGATTACTACAAAATGGACCGCAAAGACGCATCCCCCAATTATGTCACGCGCAGCAAGACCGGCCACAGCGAAATCATACAGGCTGTCCACCGTCTGCAAAAGAAAAAATAAACGCTCTGCCAGATAGAGCGTTTATTTAAAATTATTTCTCACTTTTCTTTTTTCGTCTGTCGGCGCGTTTGGCTAAACGCTCGGCCTTTGTTTCGCGGCGTTTGTAGCCTTCGTGGTCGGGGTTTTGCGCGGGCTGATTGTCCAGGCTGCCGTTCCACTCAAATTCGCGCCCGCCGGCAATCAGCGTGTCGCCGTCTTGCACACCCGCTTTTAGGAGTGCTTTTTCAAGCCCGATTTTCTTAAAAATCCCGCGCAGGCGGCTGACTGCTTCGGCCTGGGTAAAATTAGTCATGGCGATAAATTCGTCAATCTTTTTTCCCGTGATATGCACCACGCCTTCTTCGTCGCGGTCAATGACAAAAATCGGCTCCACTTTGTGCAGCGCAGCTTGCGGTTTTTCAAGTTGAGTAACAGGCACCGGGGTCACGGATAAAATCTTGACCACCTCGTCCAATACCTGCTTGACGCCTTGCCCGGTAGCAGCAGACATGAGCATCACGGTATGCTTTTTATATTTCTTTTTGATTTGCTCATACACTTTTTGTGCGGTGGGCAAATCGGATTTATTCACGACGATAATACGCGGTTTTTTAGCAAACTCTTTATCAAATTGTTTCAGCTCTTTTTCTATCACTTTGATAGATGCTGCCGCGTCCAACCCGTCAAACCCGTCGGGGTCTACCAGGTGCAAGAGTACGCGCGTGCGTTCAATGTGTTTCAGAAATTGATGCCCAAGCCCCTTGCCTTCGCTGGCCCCTTCAATAATGCCCGGGATATCGGCGGTAGCAAAAGACGTACCCTTGTGCATGGTGATGCCGAGGTTGGGATTTAACGTGGTAAAAGGGAAATCTGCAATGCGCGGGCGCGCGCTGGAAATGGCGGTCAAAAAGGTGCTTTTGCCAGCGTTGGGAAAGCCCAGCAGTCCCAAGTCCGCCAATACCTTGAGTTCTAAAATGAGCGTAACTTCTTCACCGGGTTGGCCCAGTTCGGCAAAATGCGGGCAGGTATTGTTGCGTGTTTTAAAGGATTGGTTGCCGCGCCCGCCCATGCCGCCTTTAGCGACCAAAAGCTGCTGGCCGTGTTGGGTAATGTCGCCTAGCAACTGGCCGTCTTTATACACCAGCGTACCCAGCGGAACGAGGACGATTTTATCTTCTCCGCCGCGGCCTGTTTTGTTGTAAGTGCCGCCCTTTTCGCCGTTTTGCGCTTCAATGTGAGGGTTGTAGGCCAGCTCTAGCAGGGTGGTGAGATTGCTTTCCCCTTGGATAATGACGTCACCGCCTTTGCCGCCGCAGCCGCCGTTCGGACCGCCAAATTCAATAAATTTTTCGCGCCGGAAGGACATACAGCCGTCGCCGCCTTTGCCGGCGGTGATATAGATTTTAACGTGGTCTAAAAAACTTCCTGACTGCATGATTTTTTCCTCGTGACATTTAGTAAAAAAAGCGGCGGGTTTGTGCCCCGCCGCTTTTTAATTAGACAGATTATTTGGTTTCCGTCTTTTTGGCTTTAGCCGGGGCCTTTTTGGCAGCCGGTTTGGCGGTTTTGGGAGCCGCTTTGGCCGCTGCTTTTTTAGCCGGGGCTTTTTTGGTTTCCGTTCCTTTCGGATAGACGGAAATTTTCTTCTTGCCTCTGTAAGCCCATTCAAAGGTGACAATGCCGTCCACACGAGCGAAAAGGCTGTCGTCACTGGCGCGGGTTACGTTCGTACCCGGCAGGAACTTGGTGCCTTTTTGGCGGACGATAATTTCACCGGCGTGTACGAATTGGGAGCCGAAGCGTTTGACACCCAGGCGTTGGCCGTGGCTGTCGCGTCCGTTAGAGGAAGAACCTTGTGCTTTTGTATGTGCCATAGTTATTCTCTCCTATTACCCGAGTACAATGTCGGTGATTTTGATTTGTGTTAAATCCTGTCTGTGACCTTGGGTTCTTTCGTACCCTTTTTTCGGTCTGCGTTTAAAGACCAGGATTTTATGACCTCTCAAGTGCTTGACCACTTGAGCGGTGACCTTAGCGTTTTTAGACGCCTTGGTATCTGCTGAGGTACCTTCTTCGTTAGCGGCCCAGAGAACTTTCAGTTCCACGTTGGCGCCCACTTCCGCGTCCAGCTTTTCCACCTGCAGATCTTGACCGGGTTTTACCCAGTACTGTTTTCCACCAGTTTCAATGATTGCGTACATATTATTTTCCATTTTTAGCGCACAAACACCTGCTCCGCTTTCGCGCAGCAGAAGTAAGGTGCTTACTTCAAGTACATATATTATAGCATCTTTGGCTGTGTTTGTGGCTATTATTTGTTTGAAAATAGGCCTGTTAGGGTTCAATACATATGAGACTGGATTGGTGTAAAAATTGGCAAGGGGATATAGGCAATCCGTGCTTGTCAATTAAGCTTCTATG
>CAJOLM010000035.1 GCA_905235355.1 uncultured Elusimicrobiales bacterium | reverse complement strand
ATATGCGCACGGCGCTGCTTGCGCGGTGGGCGCGGGTATGCGTGGTGCTGCTGATAAGCGTGTGGCCGCTGCAATTTTTCTACGGATTTTTTCTCTCAGATCACGAGTATGGTATCGCGGTCGGGTTTTCCAACCGGCAGATGTTAGACGGCGCGCTGGAGTATTATCAGCGGGCGATTGCGCATAATCCGCTGGCAGTTGCGCTGCGCCAATACCGCGCTTACATTTTGCGCCTGACCATGGATTTGCAGCGCAGCTATTCCCCGGTCAAGGGCGACGCAAAACCTGTTGCGGGCGGGCAATTACTAAACGATTATGACCGCGCGCTGCGGGATTTGGATTTGGTGCGCCGCCACGTGCCCAACAATGCACTATTGTATCAGGCGTATGGGGAATTGTATTACACGTATGCGGTATTTTATACCAAGCTGTCCATGGGCGAGGCGCTTGCCTATCAGCGGCAGGAATATGAAAAGCATGCCGTGGAAAATATGGAGCTGGCTAAAAAGAGTTTCCGCCACGCGCTGCTATTAGACCCGGTCAATCCGGCTACCTATGTATATTTAGCCAGTATCGCGCAAATGGAGCGCGACCCGGCAGCGTCACAAGCGTGGATTGACGCGTACCGCCGCGGACCGGAGACGGTTATTGAGCCGGAATTTTTAGCCACGCATCAGACGGAGCCGCAGCTGGATGCGTTAGAGCGCAGGCTCCGCCAGCCGCCGTTTAATTATTTCCCGCAAAAATAAAACCCGCCAAGCGGCGGGTTTTTTGCAGTATGGGTAAATCCTTGCCTACTAGTCTAGAGTAAAATCCTTCTTAACTGTCTGCCACACGCGACTACCCCGCCGTTATAAAACAGATGTCATCCCCGAGGGTCTCTGTCGGGGATCTCCCGCTTATTTAGCTGTTTATAAATAAGGTTTTCCTTTATTTAATACACCACAATCAGCGGAAGATTCTCAACTACAACCTTGAGAATGACACTTATTTTTATATATCAAAACAAATCTAACTGCCGCCTCATCGCCTAGTCACGACAAAACCCCACGCCCAGTGCGGGGTTTTCTCATACAATAAAACCCGCCAATCGGCGGGGTTTTGCATATAAATATTTTTATTTTTTCGGTGTCGGATGCCAATGGCCTTGCAAAATATGCCACACGGTAGTGCGGGATATGTGCTGCTTGGGCCAGACAATCTCTCTAATCTCCGCGCACGAAAGCTGCGGGCGGGTCTGATGCAAATGCAAAACAAGCTTGGCCGTTTCCACGCGGATCGTGCGTTTTTTAGGACTGCGTGCCAAAGGATGGCGGTTAGAAGATCCGGCCGCTTTCACGCGGGCGCGCCAGTGCACAAAGGTTTGGTAGCTGAGTTTGAATTTTTTGGCGGTAGCTTTCCAACCGTTCTTTTGGTAGTACTTCCAAATAACTTCTTTTTGGTCCAGCGTTCTGATTTTGTATTTTTTCATATTGATATAATAGCATACTTTTCAAAAAATATCAAATGTTTTTGATGTCTAACGGAAAAAGGGGGTGTGCGGGTGGGAAAGGGGGCGGAAAAATAGGCAACCTAGTAGCCAAGACGGGTAGGATCGCCCTGCATAAATTTCCTGACGGAAATTTTGCCCGGGCCCGCCCTCGTGGTACTCGCCTTACGGCGCGGCGTAGCACGCGCACGTAAACTCGTACAACACTGCGGGCTTCGATCCCCCACGGATACCAAGCAGTTGGTATCCTGTCTTCCCTAAAATTTAAAAACCCCGCCAAAGCGGGGTTTCAAATTTTAGCCAAGACGGGGGATCGAACCCCGGACCTGCCGCTTACGAAGCGGCTGCTCTACCAGCTGAGCTATCTTGGCATTGTAAAACTCAAATTTTCTTCCTATATATTTTAGCAAAAAAATTTTATCTTTGCATAGCGTACCACAAAAATCCGCATAAAAAACCCCGCCGGATAGCGGGGTTTTTGCGTCGTGCTAAAACTTATTTTTGCGGAGCACCGCCGGTTAAATCTTTAATCGCGGCGACGGCGCCTAACACATTGCTGGCCTCATAAGGCATATAGATAATTTTATTATCCTTGCCTTCGGTCATGGTGGTCAACGCTTCAATATATTTAAGCGATACCTGATAGTTGGCCGGGTTGGCTTTGTCGCCCACGCCGGCGGCTAAAATCTTTAAGGATTCCGCTTCGGCATTGGCTACTGTAATCTTGGCCTGGGCGATACCTTCCGCTTCCAAAATGGCAGCTTGTTTGGCACCTTCGGCCTTTTTGATTTCCGCTTCGCGGATAGCTTCCGCCTTTAAAATTTGGGACGTTTTCAACCCTTCCGCTTCCGTGACGGTAGCACGGCGGTCGCGCTCGGCTTTCATTTGTTTTTCCATGGCTTCGCGGATGGCGGTGGGGGGGATAATGTCCTGCAGTTCCACGCGGTTTACTTTAACACCCCATTTGTTGGCGGCATTGTCCAGCGTAATTAACAGCTTACTGTTAATTTTTTCACGGGCCGTGTAGGTTTGGTCCAAATCCAGTTCACCGAAAATGTTACGCAAAGTTGTTTGCGTCAATTTCTCAATGGCGGTGGGCAAGCTTTCTACTTCGTAGGCGGCTTTGACCGGGTCCGTGATTTGGAAGTACAACACCGCGCTGATTTCAATGGTGGCATTATCTTTGGTGATAACGCTCTGGCGCGGGAAATCATATACCGTTTCGCGCATATCAATGACCGTGCGGGCTTCCATATACGGGCGGGAATAGGGGCGGCCGTTGCCGTCTAAATATTCGCGGCTGCTGCGCCACTCCATCACGTGCGGCTGGTCCATAATGGGGATAATCCAGTTAATACCCGGATACAAAACCCCGTGAAATTTACCAAAGCGTTCTACGATAATCACTTGCGCCTGGTCCACAATCTTGATACCTTTGGCAATTAAAACGACTGCAAAAAATACTACAGCGCCTAAAAAAACAATGTACATATCCGTCATTTTGCTTCCTCCTGATTTGAAATAGGTGCCACAAACAACGTATTACCTTCCATCTTTTCTACCAAAACTTTTTGACCGGGTTCTGCGGCGGCAGCAAAGTGCGCGCGCCAGTTGTCCCCGTCGGTTTGCACGCGGCCAATGTGATCCTCGCCCGGAGCAGTGAGTACGGTTACCGTGCGGCCAATAAGCGCGTCCACATTTGTTTTCACATGTTTGGTGTGTTTGTATAACAGTTTCTTGGCAAACGGGCGCACAGAAATAAACGCCAGTATGGAAACACATACAAACAATGTTACTTGGCTATTGGCTCCTAAGTTAATCCACGCGCCAAAGGCGGCAGCCAGCAACCCAAGGCCAAAGCAAGTGAGGGAAAAATCCATGGTGAATAATTCCCCGATAAAACAAAATACAGCCAGTATCAGATATACGGTATAAGCAGTCATACGCCTCCCGGCGGATTAATTTTTCAAAATGTCCATATAGCGGCGCAAGAAAGCCAGCCGCCGTTCATCACGCAATTTGTTGAGTACAAAAATCATGTTGCCCAAGAAACGGCGCAGCAGCGCGCGCGAGGAAAGAGGGAGTTCAAAGGCATCATTCCATTGTAAGTTGCGGGAGAAAATATAGTCTTTACAATCGTGTAAAGTGAGCAGCTTGCCGCCGTCCAGCGGGTCAGCAAAAATCGGTTCTGCGCCGTCGCGCGGGTGGAGCACCGCCAGCACGCGCCCGGCCACATCCGCCACGCCTGCATCTAGCCCAAAGCGGGTGCCGCAGACGGCATACAACGTGCATAAACAAAGTGCCGAGCCTTGCTTTTTATACAAAAACCGCCCGAAAGAAATATCCTTAATATCGTGTGAGGTCGGCAATACTTGAAAACCTTGCGAGTGAAAAAAGAAACGGCCCATGAGTGTCCAAATTTCTTCGGAACTGTTGCAATTAGCTAAAATCGGACGTAACTGGCGGGCCAAGTGATCCAGTTGCTTGGTAATTTCTTCCCGGGAAATAGCGGGATTTACAAAACGGCTGATAATAGTCAGGCCTTCTTCGGTGTCCGGATTGATTTTTTCAGCAAACCGGGCGGTATTATGGGCCAGTTGTTCCCAGCAGATTTCTTGCATAGCAGACACGAGCGCAGCAGGTACCGAGGAGTGAAAATCTTGTTCAATCACTTCCCGTAAATACTGCGGTTGCTCTTGCATAATGCGCGCCAGTTCATCTTTAAGCAGCCCGGCCTGTTCGCCGTTTTCCTGCCCGATTAAATGAATCAGCGCCTTAATCTGGGACTTTATCATATATACAGACTAGCAAATTTAAACGTTTTTTGCACAAAAAAATACCCCCGCCGAAGCGGGGGATTTATTAGCTATTGAATATCTTTTTCATTAGCGGTGATGAGCAGCTCTACGCGGCGGTTAGCAGCGCGTCCGGCTGCGGTGTCATTAGACGCCACCGGCTGGCTGGAACCATAACCAATGTATTGGATGCTCAAGGTCTTTAAGCCGTTAGCAATTAAATAGTCATATACGGCTTTGGCGCGTTGGGTAGAGATGGGGAGATTGACCGCATCTGTACCGGTGGAGTCGGCGTGTCCGGCCACTACGATATTGTTTTTCGGATATTTTTTCAGTACGCGCAACAAATCATTAAGCGTCTGCATAGAGGCGGCGGACAAAGCCGAATTGCCGCTTTCAAACAAAATATCGTTTTTTAACGTGATGACCAGGCGGATCGTTTTGCCGTTGGCATCTTTTACTTTCTGTACGTCGGCAATCGCGGCCAGTTCTTTGGCTTGCTTGTCATAATAATTGCCCAACGCACCGCCGACAGCAGCCCCGGCTAACGCACCATAGATAGCACCTTGATAGCTTTTGCCACCTGTGTTGTTGGCAATTACGGCTCCGGCTAAAGCGCCTGTCGCAGCACCGGCTCCGGCACCGATTGCAGTTCTTTTACCGGGGGTGGTACAAGCTGCCAGCAAAGCAACCGCGCTTGTTAACAAAATAAGTTTTTTCATGCAATTCTCCTCGTTTGCGGTACAACCGCAGATAATGATAAGACCTTTATATTGTAACTTTTTTCCGCAAGTTATGGGTAAGATTTTATTGCATTTGTCCGCAACGACAGAAATATGCAATCTGTATTTTGTTTATCTACAGAATTGAATTTTGATAAAATATAAGAAATATTTTAGGAGGCTGTATGAAAAAACTATCCATCCCCCGTTGGATACAAGCATATGCTGCATTTTTCTTTGCCAATTGGTTGCTGTTTGGTATTTTGCGCGTTATCTTTATGTATGTCTTTCGCGGCGCACTTACGCCGGAGCATTACCATGAATTATGGCAGACTTTTTATATCGGTTCGAAGTTTGACGCGCGCCTGGCTGGGGCAGTAGTTATCCCGCTGGGCTTGTATTTAACCGTGTATGCGTTTTGGCACAAAGCCTCTTATATCAAGAAAGCCGTTTGCTGGTTTTATGCGCTGCTGGAAACGTTGGTGCTATTTGTATATTTTGTGGATTTTGCCCACTATGCCTATATTTCCATGCGTGTGACGGCCTCGGTGCTGAGCTATTCGGAAAATGCGCTTATTTCCGCACAAATGATGTGGGAAACCTATCCGATTATTTGGATTTTGCTGGGACTTATCTTGTGGGGCACGTTGAGCTATTTCTTTACCAAAAAAGTGCTTACCTATGCTTTTGCGCGCGACGATAAATATCGTTGGAAAGGCAATTTGGCCTGGTTCTTTGCGGGGCTGCTGATTACGGGGGCGCTGATGTTTGGGCAGATTAGCCAGTATCCGCTGCGTTGGAGTAATGCCTATCACTCCACCAATAATTTTATTTGCAACTTGACTTTAAATCCGGCGGTCAATTTATTTGATACCTACCGCTTTGCGCAAAGCAAGGATTACGATACCGACGAGGTGCGTAAGTATTATCCGGAAATAGCGAAGTACTTGCAAGTGCAACATCCGGATGAAAAAACGCTTAATTTTGAACGCCAGTTTTCGTCTGCTAAACATCCGAAAGACTACAATGTGGTGGTGATTTTTATGGAGTCTTTCGCCTGGAATAAATCCTCCTTTACCAATCCGGATTTGGACCCGACCCCATTTGCCAAAGAATTGGCTGACAAATCTATTTTGTTTACTAATTTCTTTACACCTACCTCGGCTACGGCGCGTGCCGTGTTTGCGACATTGACGGGCATCCCGGATGTGAGTAATGTCAAAACGAGTTCGCGCAATCCGTTTGTGGTGGACCAGCACATTGTGGCCAATGCGCTGACCGATTATGAAAAATACTATTTCATTGGCGGCAGCTCCAGCTGGGGTAATATCCGCGGCGTCATTGAGCATAATTTACAAAACGTAAATATGTACGAAGAAGGAAAATTCCAGAATGAACGCCGCAACGACGTATGGGGCATTTCCGACCTGGATTTGTTCCGTGAAGCAAACCGCATTTTGGAAGCGGACCAGCAGAAAACCGGTAAGCCTTTCTTTGCCATTATTCAGACGGCTGGGTATCACCGCCCCTATACCATACCCACAGATAATGCGGGCTTTGTGGTGAACGACAAAGTGACACACGAGCAGGTGCATAAACGCAGCTTTGTCGGCGTAGATGAATATAATTCCTTGCGCTTGTCTGACCACTTCTTGCGCGAGTTTTTCAAAATGGCTGAAAAATCGGAGTATTACAAAAATACCCTGTTTGTCATTTTCGGTGACCATGGATTAGCCGCGCCGGAATCTGAAAATATGCCGCGCGGATATGTGGAATGGAATTTAATTAATCACCAAGTGCCGCTTATTTTAGCCGGCCCGGTAGTCAAGACGCGGCGTGTCATTACGGAAACGGCCAGCCAAGTGGATATTTTGCCGACGGTCATGGGCTTATTGGGCCGCGGTTATTTCACGCGCTCTATTGGTCGTAATGTGCTGGACACCCAACATGAGCCGGGTGCTTTCATTTACGCCTGGGCGCAAGACCCGCACCCCATTGGCTTTGTGCAAGGTGAATATTATTACCAGACTTTGGGCGTGGGTGGCAAAGACGGCCTATATAAATTCGGTGCCAAAGACTTTAACCGGGATTTATCTAAAGAGCAGCCACAGCGGTATCAGCACATGAAAAATATGGCGTTGGGTCTTTACGAAACATCTAAGTATTTGCTATACCATAATCAGAAGAATAATGAGCAGGATAAATAGGAGGATGTTATGAGTGGACTAGGTATTGTCTTAGTAATTATAGCCGTTGTTTTGATTTATTTTATCGTCACCTACAACGGTTTTGTGACGTTGCGCAACCGCGTGAAAGAGGCATGGAGCGATATTGAAGTGCAAATGAAACGCCGCCATGATCTGATTCCCAATTTGGTAAACACCGTTAAAGGGTATGCGGCACATGAAAGCGGTACATTGGAAAAAGTCATTCAAGCGCGCAATATGGCCATGGCACCGCACGAGACGCTGAAAGAAACTTCGCAATCTGAAAATATCTTAAGCGGCACGCTGAAATCCTTATTTGCACTGAGTGAAAACTATCCTGAGTTAAAAGCCAATACAAACTTTTTGGAGTTGCAACGTGAATTGCGCGATACAGAAGATAAATTGCAAGCGGCGCGCCGTTTTTATAACGGAAATGTACTGGCTTATAATACCAAGCTGGAGATGTTCCCCAGTAATATAGTGGCGGGCATTTTCAATTTTGAAAAACAGGAATTTTTTGAATTGGACGAAGCAGAAAAAGCTGAAGCAAGCAAACCTGTTGAAGTGAAGTTTTAGAGGCCAAACGTGGCTACCACCTACGATTTCATAGCGCAAAACAAGCGGCGGACCTGGCTGCTTGTTTTGCTTTTTCCCATCACTTTTGCGCTGTTGGGGGGCGTGGTATTGTTTGGGATTAGTTATGTGTCAGAGTCCCAAAACCAATCCTCATTTTCTTCCTCTGATGCTGATTATTACGCCGACACAAACGATATTTATTATGACCAAAGCCCGGCAGTAAGCGCGGCGCAACAAGCGGCTTTTTTGGCCGTGGTGGTGCTGCCTGTTTTGTGGCTGGCGGCCCTGCTATGGATTTTGATTGCTTATTTTTCGGGGGATGCCTGGCTGCTGCGTGGAGCGGGAGCTTTTGAAATACACGCCGCGGACCAGCCCGAAATTTACCGCCTGGTGGAAAATTTATGTATTGCACAGGGATTGCCCGTGCCGCGGGTATATATTATGGATGATGAATCCTTAAATGCGTTTGCCACCGGACGGGATCCGGAACACGCTTCATTGGCTCTGACAAAGGGCATTGTCAAACGCTTGGAGCGGCCCGAGCTGGAAGGGGTTATCGCGCACGAATTATCCCACATCAAAAACCGCGATATCCGGCTGATGCTAATTACCGTAGCCGGGATTTCCTTTTGCACCTTTTTGGCGGAAGTGTGTTTCCGTACGGCAATCCGCTCTTCCCGCAGCCGCAATTCTAAAAATAATGGGGCGTTGCTGTTTTTAATTGCGGGGCTTTTCTTTACCGTGTATGGATATTGTATTGCACCGCTGATTCGCTTGGCGGTATCACGCACGCGGGAATATCAGGCAGATGCGTCGGCTGCGCTCATGACGCGCAACCCGGGGGCACTTGCGCGTGCGCTTGAAAAAATTTCCGGCGACCCGCGCGTGGAAGCCTTAGACGCACACGCCAGTATGGCCGCTATGTGTATTGCAAATCCGCTGGGACAAATGGGATTATTTTCGTGGATATCGGGGCTGTTTGCTACGCACCCGCCCACAGAAAAGCGTATTGCCAAATTGCGTGAGATGGATAAAGACGTGATGCGGGGATAATCTGCCATGGCGACTGCCTATCAATATATTGAATATAACAAACGCAAGAGCCGGTTTCTGGTGGTGCTTTTTCCGGTAACTTTTACCTTATTCTCCTACATATCAGTACTCGGATTCTTCCTGCTTTTAGGCGGCTTGCGCTATTTAGGGCCGCACAATTTGTTTGATTTTGAAAGTTTATGGCGGCAGGCTTTTTTGGCTGCGCATGAGACGTGCGCCTGGTTTTTACCTTTGTGTTTCGGGCTGGCTACTTTTTGGGCGTGGCAAGCGTGGAAGCAGGGCGACCAAATTGTGCTGGAATCCATTTCTCATTTGCGCGAGCTAAATAAATGGGACGCACCGGACGTTTATAATACGCTGGAAAATTTATGCATCGCGTCGGGCGATTATCTGCCACAACTGTATGTGTTAGACGACGATTCTATGAACGCCTTTGCCGTGGGCATGAGTCCAATGCGCGCGGGGATTGTGTTATCGTCCGGGTTAATTAAGCGGCTTAACCGCACGGAGCTGGAAGGGGTGCTGGCTCATGAGCTGGCACATATCCGGCATTATGACACGCGGCTGATGATTATTATTTTGACCTGTGTGGGATTTTTTACTTTTGCGGGGGAAATACTTTTTTACGGCACGGAGCGGGAGAATTTACCTGAGGATTTGCAAGGCAAAATGGCGGTGGCATATCAGCGGACGCGGTTTGCGCCGTTGGTGTATGCGGGGGGCATGCTGCTATGCTTTGGCTATTTAATTGCACCTGTGCTGCAGTTTGCGCTATCGCGTACGCGGGAGTCGTTGGCTGATGCGCAGGCGGCCTTGCTAACGCGCTATCCGCAGGGGCTGATTCGTGCACTCTGGAAATTGAGCGAAGATAGCCGCATTGAAGCACTGGATGAACATGTGCTACTGGGCATTATGTGTATTGCGCGTCCGAGGGGGAAGGAAACCTTTTTTGAACGCATTAGCGGCATTGGGCGCACGCATCCGCCGGTGGAGGAGCGCATCCGCGCCTTGCACGATATGGACGGGATGTTTGACCCGGTGGCGTGAGCTGATAATTTATCTAAATTTTTTGTTTGAGATATCAAAACCCAATACACATTGTATTGGGTTTTTGAGTACCTTACAGGACACCCTAGGCGGGAGCCTGGGGATGAATGCAAAAGCCTATATCTTCTTTTCCTTGCATCGACGGTGGGAGTAAATGAAA
>CAJOLM010000034.1 GCA_905235355.1 uncultured Elusimicrobiales bacterium | reverse complement strand
AATGACGACTTTATTTAGTTTCGGCTTTACGCTTATTGAACTACTCGTCGTTGTACTCATTATCGGCATATTATCGGCCATAGCCTTGCCGCAATATCAGGTAGCAGTAAAAAAAGCAGACCTATCACGTTACATGAACCTAGTAGCCGCTTTGAAACAAGCCCAAGAAGCATATTACTTGGCTAATGGAGATTATAGTTACGACTTTGACCAACTAGATATTGGTATCCCTATTAATGCAGCATGTGTGCGTTCCAAAACTAAAGACGGAGATGTCTATGATTGCAATAATGTGCGATATGGTATTTTTAATAAAACAAAAGTAGAAGCGGGAGACCAAACAATCCGTTATTCTCAAATCTTTCAAGAACCTAAAGTAGGCTGGAACGAATATGGACTCTCTCATAAGGACGATAGACAGTGCAAAGCCCGGGGGATAACCGCTATTAAAGTGTGCCAAAACTTAAGAGGTCAAGAAATAGAAGTAGACAATGGATGGGATAAGACTTTCATACTCAAATAATACACACAAAAGGCTCTATCGTATAGATCCTTTTGTGTATGTCATAATTTATAGGGATTACTCATACCTTAACGCATCAATAGGCGTAAGTTTAGAGGCTTTGTAGGCTGGATAAAAGCCAAAGAAAATACCCGTCGCGGCGGAAAACCCAAAGGAAATAAAGATAGACGCTATGCTGAGCTGCGCCGGGATATTTTCGGCATGGTTCGCCACAAACAGCGCAATCCCTACGCCTAGTGCCACCCCAATCAGCCCGCCAAAGCAAGAGAGCGTCACCGCTTCAGCTAAAAATTGCAAGCGGATATCGGCACTGGTCGCCCCAATAGCCATACGGATGCCGATTTCGCGCGTGCGCTCAGTTACCGACACGAGCATAATATTCATAACCCCAATACCACCCACCAAGAGTGACACCGCGCCAATGACCCCCAACAAAATACCCATGGTCTTGCTGGCGGCTTTGGCTTGTTCTATCCAAGAGGCCATATCGTCTAATTGAAAATCATCTTTAGCCAGCGGGTGAATTTTGTGTGTATTACGCACGGTATTAGTAATAGCTTCTTTGGTTTCTTCTATGGTATTAATATCTTTGACGCGAATAATAACCTGGTCCAAAGCCCGGCGACTCGTGCTTTTCCACCCGGTATCCATTTTTACTTTACCTGTTGTATAAGGAATCAGCGTACCTTCATCCATATCAAAGCCCCAACCGCCCTGGCCACTTTTCTTCATAACTCCAACAACCGTAAACGGAATTTCGTTAAAAATCACGGTTTTTCCGATAGGGTCTAAATCATTAAAAATAGTTTTCGCCACGGTATCGCCCAAGACCGCCACTTGCGCATAGGTATCCACTTCGTGTTCATTGAAAGTGCGGCCGGAAGCAATTTCCCAATCATAGGTTTTAAAAATATCCGTATCAGTAGCGAGCACATCAATAGACGTAGAAGTATAGCCGTATTTGACAGAAAAGCCGGAGCTGATATACGGAGCGGCCGACACCACATCTTCCACCCGGCGGATAGCGCGCACGTCGTCCATCGTCACATCTTCGGGGGAAGAAATAGTTTCGTCCAAATCCCACGGCTGACGTAAATATAAAATGTTCGTACCGAAACGCGCAAAACGCTCGTTCATACTTTGTTGCGTGCCGGAGCCAACCGCCAACATGGTAATGACCGCCGCCACACCGATAACAATACCCAAGCTCGTCAGCGCAGCGCGCATTTTGTTAGCCATAATGGCTTTGAGTGAAATACGGAAAACCGATAAAAGGGTGTCTATCATTTTCTCACCTCATCACTTACTTTTTGCCCATCGCGAAATGTAACTAAACGCCCGGCATATTGCGCGATATCCGGCTCGTGCGTGATTAGAATAATTGTCTTGCCCATTTCTTTATTTAAGCGGGTAAATAAATCCATCACTTCAATACTCATTTTGGTATCCAAATTACCTGTCGGCTCGTCGGCAAAAATAATCGGCGCGTCGCATACCAAGCTGCGCGCAATTGCTACGCGCTGCTGCTGCCCGCCGGAAAGTTGATTAGGCATGTGATGCGCTCTTTGGGACAAGCCCACCGCTTCCAACGCTTCCAGGGCCTTTTTGCGCCGCTGCCCGGACGGGGTGTGATTGTACACCATGGGCAGTTCCACATTTTCAAGTGCCGTCGTGCGGCTGATAAGGTTAAAGCCTTGAAACACAAAGCCGATTTTGCGGTTGCGCACGCCCGCCAGTTTAGACAGATTCGTTGCGGTTACGTCTATACCGTCTAAAATATATTTACCACTAGTGGGTTTATCTAGGCAGCCCAAAATATTCATAAAGGTAGATTTACCGCTGCCGGACGGCCCCATAACCGCCACAAATTCGCCGCGTTCAATAGAGATGCTGACCCCTTGCAAGGCGTGTACGGACACGTCGCCAATGGTATACGTTTTATACAGGTCAGTTGTTTCTATTAAACTCATGAATCACTCCTTAACGGCGGCGGCGCGGACGGGCCGGCCCGCTGACTTTAGCGGCTTCTTTATTTTCTGAAAGGATAACGCGCTGGCCTTCGTGCACGTCGCCGGATTTAATTTCCGTTTCTTTATCGCCGATAATCCCAATGGTTACGTCCACACGTTTAGGGCCTACACCGCGCTCTATCACCCACAGGCCTGTGGTCTCATATTTCTCCTGATTATCAGAAGGGGAGAAACGCAACGCCTCATTTTGCACCATTAAGACATCTTTTTTATCTTGCGTAATAATGCTAATGGTAGCCGTCATACCCGGCATAAATTTGCCCTCTGTATTATCTACATCAATTACTACCGTGTAGGTGGTAGAGTTCGAGGAACTGTTGCTATTAGAGGACGAAGACGCGGAATAATTGGTGCGCACCTGGCGGATCGTACCGTTAAATTTTTCATCCGGGTAGCCGTCTAATGTAAATTGCGCCGTCTGGCCTGCTTTAATTTTGACCACGTCCGCTTCAGACACTTTGGCTTCAATTTGCATCTTGGTCAAATCTTGCGCCAGGGTAAACATTTCCGGTGTGGCGTAGCCGGACGTTAAGGATTGGCCTTCGCTTACTTTTTTACCTAGCACAATGCCGTCAATCGGCGCGATAATGCGCGTATTGTCCAAATCTTTTTGGGCGCGGTCCAAGCTGGCTTGCGCCTGGATTACGCGCGACTCGGCGGAGTTTAGGCCGCTTTTAGCATTAGCAAATGCCAGCTCATATTGCTCCAAGTCCGTTTTAGCTACATAGTTTTTCTTGTACAACGTTTGGTAGCGGGTTAAATTGGCTTGCGCCAGGTCATAATTCATTTTGGCTGATTCCAATTCTTCTTTAGCAGAGGATAAACTGGCTTGCGCCTGGTCGTAGGTGGCTTGCACTTGTGTTGGATCAATGACCGCCATCAAATCGCCTTTTTTCACTTGGGAGTTGTAATCTACATAGATTTTTAAAATCTCGCCAGATACCAGCGCGCCGACTTCGGTCGTGTTAATAGGTGCCAGCGGACCGGAGGCTTCTACCACGTCTTTCATATCGCCTTTTTTAATTTCCGTGGTGCGGAAACGCGGCGCAGACGGAGCCTGAAAATAATGCTGATATACCCACCAACCGCCGCCGGCAAGCAGCAGTAGGATAATAAGTTTAATCCACCAGGACAAGTTCCAGCACCAGCTGAAGAACCGCACAAAAATATTCTTTTTTTCGTTCATATTATTTCACACCCATTGCTTGTTTTAACTCCGCCAGCGCCACGGCATAATCGTAACGCGCGGTCAGCAGGCTTAGTTCCGAATCGGTATACGCCACCTGCGCATCTTTTAAAGAAATCATATCCCCAATACCTTCGTTGTAGCGGCCTTGGGCCAGCCCCATATTTTCTTTGGCTTTATCCACATTGGATTTAGCCACCGGGATACTTTCCGCCGCTTCATTTAACCTCACAAAAGCGTTTTGCACTTCCAGATACACATCATTAGCCAAACTGCGGTCACTATTCTGCGCAGCGGTCAAATTAATCCGCGCGCTTTTGACCCCGTTATACACTTTAAACGCGCTAAAGATAGGGATTTCCACCCCGGCAAATAAACGCGTTTGGTCATTATCTAATTTAAATTCGTCGCCGCTTTTGCTAAACGCTGCCCCCAGGGTAAACGTCGGCCAGTAACCTGCTTTTGCCTGGCGCAATTTAATTTCGCTAATATTGAGTGCCACTTTAGAAGAGCGGATATCCGGGCGGTTTTGATAGGCTTGTGCCAACGCTTCATCAAAAGAGAGGGGGAAATCTTCGGTTTCAATTTCGCCGCTTAATTTAAATTCGCCTGCGTACGTCACGCCCATGACATTAGCCAGCAATGCATTTTGCGTTTTAACTAAATTCTTCGCGCGGATTAAGCTTAAAATAGCATTGTTTAAATCCACTTCTGCCGTCGTCACATCTACTTTCGGACGCAAACCCTGGTCGTAAAATGCCTTAGTGCGGTTGTATTGTTCCTGATATAAATCGCGCGATTGCGTGCGGATTTTGACCGTGCGCTGCGCCGCCAATAAGCCGTAATAAGCACTTTTCACCCGGGCTACTAAACTATTTTCCGCATCTGAAAGGCTTAATTTCGCGCGGTCCAGTTCCAGCTTTTGCATACGGATGGTGCGACCAATATCCGTCAGGCCCGAAATGGTCAGCGCCGCATCAATAGAAGAATTTACATAATCATCATTACTGCGCGGCACGCCGATAAATTTTTCATTTACATATCCTGTTTGTGCCTGCGCAGATACTGTAGGCAGCAAGGTGTTTTTGGCATTACTCAGCGCCACTTCAGCCGATTGCACACCCAGCTGCGCGCTAATAATGCGCGGGCTGTTGTACATGGCAATATGCACACAATCATGTACACTTAAGCTGCTGTCTAAAGACGGCAGCGGGTCGTCCGGTTTCGGAAAGGAAACCACCGGCTGTTGCGCAGCCGCCGGCGCGGTTTGTGCGCGCAAATCAGCCACACTTAAGTTTGCTATTAATGAGAAGGAAATTAAAAATAAATATTTTTTCATACCTTTTATTATATAAATTCCGGACTATTGCGTGTATAGAATAAAATTATATATATAGGCCACCCGGCTGATTTTACCGCACCGCCCGCCAACCGATTTATATATAATATAGGTATGTGGAAACCGTTTGCCCTGTTAGTGGCTTCTAATTTACTGATGACTATTGCCTGGTATGGGCATTTAAAATACAAAAATGCCGCCTTATGGGCGGTCGTGCTGATTAGCTGGGGGATTGCCTTCTTTGAATATTGCTTGCTGATTCCGGCTAACCGTATCGGCAGCACCTACTTCACCGTAACCCAACTGAAAGTAGCTCAAGAGGTAATCACTTTGCTGGTGTTTACCATGTTTGCATCTTTGTATTTTCACGAACATTTCCGCTGGAATCATTTTGTCGCGTTCTGCCTATTGGTGGGCGCGGTATTTTTAACCTTTAAAAAATGGTAGAGGCTTATGAAAAATAAACATAAACTGTTTACAAAAATGGCAGAGCTGGTGGCTGAACAATCCACCTGCTGCCGTATGCACGTAGGCGCGGTGCTGGTAAAAGACAACCGCGTCATCAGCATTGGTTTTAACGGCACGGCCACTGGGCAAGAACACTGCGAGGATCATTTCGTCAAAGTGTACAAAACAGAATATGCTCAAGAATTTCCGACGTACGAGGAATATCACGCCAGCCGCACCTTCTATGATGCGCATGGTGTGTTTTCTAATAACAATGAACTGCACGCTGAGCAAAATGCTATTTTGTTTGCCGCCAAGAACGGCATTTCCACTGCCGGAAGCACGCTGTATGTGACGGTCTCGCCCTGCATCCATTGTGCTAAAGTAATTGTCACGGCAGGCATTACGCGCGTGTTTTTCAAAACGCTCTATGACAGAAGCCAAGAAGGCCTTGTGTTCCTAGAAAAAAACGGCATTGAGTGCCGCCAACTGACCGATAAAGAACTGGAGTAGCTTTTGCAGCTGCTCTGATATTTACTATAATAAAGATATGGAAAAGACAGAACAACAACAAGATTCTTTAGTTTTATTTGTTACCAAACTAATTGACTACTGCAAAGCTCATGCCAAAGGCTTGGGCCTTGCCCTTTTGATTATCGCCGTGGTATGGGCCGGAGCTGCGCTCTATATTTCCCACCGCAATACGGTGCGCGAAAATTCTTGGGCGCAATATTATCAGGCACAAATTGCCCTGATGACCCAAGGCCAGGAAGCGGCCACCGCTGCCGTGGAACAGCTGGCAGCCGCCTATCCGGACACGGACGCCGCCTATTACGGCCGTCTGATGCTGGCAGACTTGCTCTTCACGCAAGAGAATTTTGCCCAAGCCGCCGATATTTACAAAGATTTGCTTACTGCCAAAAATGCACACGTGCGCATGATTGCCGCTGTGTCTTTGGCAGGGGCGCAACAAGCCACCCAAGATTACGCCGCCTCTATCCAAACGGCGCAAGATTTTATCGTGCATAATCCGACCAGCTTTGCCTTGCCGCAAGCGTATTTTACGTTGGCTGTCAGCCAGGAATTATCCGGCGATAAAACCGCTGCTCTGGAAACTTACAAAAAGATTTTGGAAGATTACACCAAAACCTATTTTGGCGTGTTTGCCAAGGATAAAATTACCCAACTGAGCAAATAATTTACAGTCCCTCTTGTGTCTAACAAGGGGGACTATTATGTAAAAAGGAAACTTATGAAAAACATAACAAAGCAATTAATTGCAGTCGTATTGCCATTTGTTTTGTCCGTCGCTGCACAAGGTGCCGGATTTGCGCTGTATGAATACAGCGGACGCAGCCTCGCCATGGGCGGTGCTGTGATGGCTAACGAAGCAGAACCTGCCTCTTTAGCCGCTAACCCTTCCCTCATTACAGAGTTAGAAGGCACGCAAGTACAACTCGGTGCTACAGTGGTAACAGCCCACGCCAAAACAAATGTAGCGGGTCAAGCGCGCGAACTCAAACGCGACGTATGGTTATTGCCTAATTTTTACATTACCCACAAATGGAGCGACCAAGTCTCCTTTGGGCTCGGCGGTTTTTCCCGCTACGGTTTAGGCGGTGAATATAAAAATCACCAAAACTGGGCAGGTAGTGTGCTCGCCTATAAAGTAAAATTGGAAACCTTCTCTTTTACGCCGACTATTGCCGTTAAAGCTAGTGACGAGCTCTCTGTGGCCATGGGTTTGGAAGCTATGACCATTGATTTTACGCAACGCTCGTTGCTTTCTCCTCTTTATGGAGACACATCTGCTTATAAAATTCACGGTACGGGTGTAAGCTGGGGGGGAAACTTCTCTCTTACGTATCGTCCTGAATGGGCTGAAAAATGGGCAGTGGGCGCTTTGTACCGCACGAAGGTAAAACAAAACTTAAATGGTGGTATTGATGCACGCATGCAGTACCCCGCCCGCAACATTTATGATGAAGACGCCAAAGGTGCTATTACCTTGCCAGATAGCATTACAGCAGGTCTTTCTTTTCGTCCGACTGACGACTGGGTGTTGGAAGCGGGTATCGTTGGAACTTTTTGGAGCTCGTACGACCAAATCTTAATTGAATATAAAGATATGGAAGCTACGCCGACTATTCATAATATGAAAAATTACAAAGATACCTACCGCTTAAACTTTGGTACGGAGTATAAACTGACCAAAAATTGGGCCGTGCGCGCGGGCTATGTGTTTGATAAATCTCCGATTAACAAACACTCCATGGATACGCTCGTACCCGTGGACGACCGCCACATTGGCAGTATCGGTTTTGGCTATGCTACTGACACCTGGAGTGCGGACTTTGCCTATGCGCACATTTGGGCGCGCGATTTGAGCGGCAAATCCAGCAGCCAGTTTGACAACTTACCCATGGAATATTCCCAAGGCCGCAGCGATATGTTCAGCTTGACGGTTGGGTATAAATTCTAATAGGCAACATTCACCGAAGGACCCCTGCGCCACGCGCGGGGGTTTTTATTTCTTTTCCAGCAGTTTTTGCACCAGGCGGGAAACAGCATAGTTAGATAAATTTTTGACGGGAACTTGTACAAATCCGGCGGGCACTTTACGCGCGGGGGGGAGAGAAACCTCACGCAAATCAGCATAAATTACGCGGTGCGAAAGCACGTGTTTGACCGCGCCGCACACCGGACGCACCGCCGTCGCGCCAAACCATTTTTTCAGCTGCGCACGCGCCGCAGCGTCCAGTTTCTCCGTCGGCGTTTCCACAAGCGGCGGCTCATATAAATTTTGCCACACATCTCCCGCGCCGCGCTTATGCAGCCACGTTTTCGCGCCTTGTTTTACATAAATATAATGAAAATAGCGCGTGGAAATTTTGGTCTTGTTCGCTTTTACGGGCAATTTCTCTTGCAAGCCTTTCTGCCGCGCCACACAAAAATCTGCCATCGGGCAAAGCAGGCATTGTGGCGCTTGCGGGGTGCAGCACGTCGCACCAAAATCCATAATGGCCTGATTATAATCATGCGGATTTTTGACGTCCAGCAGCTGCTGCGCTAACGCCGCAAATTCTTTCTTGGTTGCCGGGCTGTCTATCGGCGTATCCATGCCAAACACGCGCGCCAGCACCCGGTACACATTACCGTCCAGCACCGCATACGGCATATTATAGGCAAAGGAACAAATGGCCGCCGCCGTGTAATCGCCCACGCCTTTAAGAGCGCGCACGCCGTCGTAAGTGGTGGGGAATTTGCCTTTCATGCTCTTAGCAGCCGCGTGTAAATTACGCGCCCGGCTGTAATACCCCAGCCCTTGCCAGTATTTCATCACTTCATCTTCCGGCGCGGATGCCAGTGTTTTTACGTCGGGAAAGCGTTTGATAAAACGCACAAAATAGTCATACCCCTGCGCCACGCGCGTTTGCTGCAGGATAATCTCGGAAATCCATATCTTATACGGGTCTTTGATGTCGCGCCACGGTAGCGTGCGTTTATGCACGGCGTACCATTTGAGCAGGCGGGGGGAAAACTTATTCATATCATTATTTTACTACTTTTATTCCCTTTTGGAGCTCTCGCAAAATCGCACCCGATTTTGCGAGAGCTCTTTTTCAACACATCACAAGTGGGGGAAAATCAAATAAATGCCTCATCCAGCCACTGCAAAACAAGCTGTTTTTTTGCGCATATACCTTTTCAATTTTTGCACAAAATCCGGTGTGCAGGCAGCTCAAAAAACCTAATAATCTTTATAAGGGGGTAATTTTAGCTGTTAAATTGCCAAAAAGCCTAACAAAACGCAGTATATTTTTTGCAAGCAGGTCAAGTTTTATCGTCGGAGAACGCCATTTATTCACAAGTTTTGACATAAAATGACATATAATTGACATATATTGACATATGTCAAAAAATATTTTATTATATGTCTAAAACAGTGCAAAAATGCTGTGGATTAGTATTTTTAACAGGTGGAAAAGTGTATGGCAGAAACGAACGAAAACAAGGTCAAAATCCGCTTTAAATTTAAGTCCGGCGAGGAGTTTGAAGCCGAAGGAAACCCCGATTTTATTGAAAAACAGCGCGCAAATTTTCTGCAACTGATTGGCAAGAACACGGCCCGCGCCGCAGCGGTTAATTTGCAGCCCGGACAGGCTGACGGAGCTGCTTATCCGCAGATTAATTTGCATCCGGAAACAAACACCGGGTATGCGGAACTGACGGAGGATTTTCAGCTGCCGCCAGCCACTCGTACGCGTTCAACTATTTCACATTTGGCTTTAGGCGGGCGCAATACCGCGCCACACACTTCTACGCGCACGAACAGCGGGCGTGAAGCGGATATCCGCTTGTGGGAACAGGTCGTCCGCACCGATGACCGTCAAGTATATTTGCGCCGCAAAAGCCGCCTGTTAGCACCCGATACCGCCGCGCTACTGCTCATTGCCGCAGCCAAGGTCTTGCTGGGCGCAGCGGAAGGATATAGCGCGCTATCGCTTTCCAAATCGCTCAAAAAATCGGGCTATGGGGGGGAGAGATTGGACCGCGCGCTGGCGGGGGAAATCAAGCAAGGCAAAGCAAGGCACCATACAATCCCGCGGCAGCAAGAGCTCCCGCCTGTATTTCCTGTCTGATGAAGGCTTTGTCCGCGCCTATGTGCTGGCGGGCAAGCTCGCCGAAGAATGGCGGTAACAAGCCTGTCAGTTTGAGCGCTAACGAGCCTGTCAGCTTGATTGCGGGCACGTTCTTCCTCACGCGCTTTTTTCAGCCAAGGCCTGTGCCTTGAGGTCGTCAGAAATACCCTTGTAATCGCTTTTGGGTTCCGGTTTAGGGTCCTGTTTGCCCTTTTCCAGTTCGGCAATTTTAGCCTGTAAGTCTGCCACTTGGGCGGCTAGGTCATTATCTTTACCGCCGCCGTCCGGGTTATCTGCCGGGTCGGTTTCTTTATCCAACAACCGGCTTTTATACATCAGTTTCAATAATTTTTTCATATTGCTTCACCTCATTTTGTACTTGACAAATCACTCTAAATCACTTATACTACTAATGACAGAAATACTCCGTTTCGGGCGTAAACCACGGGGGCTTGTTTTAGCAAGTACACTGCCATGGGTATTTCAGTCTATGTAAATAGCGGGTTCGGCCTTTGGCTCCTCGCTATTTTTTCTTTATAAAAAGTGTTTTTGAGATAGGACTTTTGTTTTTCCATAATTCTTCCCGGAAATGATATTCTTTATTGCCTATTCTCTTTCTATATTTCAATACCCTATATCCTTGCCCAGACAGGTGTTCTGATAATTCTAGACTGTCATAATTTTTCACAATATAGGGAACTAATGCCCAATCTTCACTTCTAACTGCTATTTGGCCAAGTTTCATTTCTTTAATTTCATTACTACCATGGTTTCTATAGGTGTGCCTCGCACCGTTAGGTACAAGTTTATGCTTCTGACCTTTTTGTAATTTAACCCCTATTAAACGCTGTACTTTTTTAACCTCAATAGCCGTTACTGTTTGGAACGGCAACGGACGCGCTTGTTTTTGAGAACCTAACAGCAAATGGATTTTATCCAATATAACCAACCCTTTCAAAAATCAAAATCAGACAACATGAATAAACCCGAATTAAATAAAGTTTCCGAATTTACCGTTTTATTACATTTTTCCTCATCTAAATCTTTTTCATTTAAAATTCCAAATACATGGACAACAAAAAAATTAATTTCATTTGTTTTATCCACATTTAAATCAGAGTTTAAAAATTCAATTCCAACTTTCATTTACAAAGGTAATATGCTCCAACCTTTTAGTGAATCTTTACTAAAAAATTATTTCGATCCTTTAAAATTGAATCATGTAATAATAACACTCAAAGACAAACAAAAAATACCAAAGGAAGAATCCCAAAATAAAAGCAATAAAAATATTTTAGAAAAAATATTTTCAAAATCAAATAAGGAAGTATTTAAAACCCAGGAATTTTGTGATATGGAAAAATATATAATGGATGATTATAATGATATATTCAAAGAAGATTCATTAAATAATTTCCCTTTGATGAGTCCAGCATATAATAAGCGTCGACAGCAGATAAAATATGATCCACAAACAGAAAAATTTGCCCAGTTTGAGCCGGTACCCTTAGAGGATTTCCCTTTCAGGAATTATTTCCAATTAAAAATAATATTTAAATGCATAATATCCTTTTTCGCCTTGGGTATTTATATCAAAGGCTTCAATTTCATTTTATTCTTATGTGTTTTAGT
>CAJOLM010000033.1:16490-21131 GCA_905235355.1 uncultured Elusimicrobiales bacterium | reverse complement strand
TCTAAATATTTAGGACGGCGTATTGTATTAGTCTTTTTGCATGATGTAACCTCAAGCAATAAAGCGATGCGGGAACTGCGTAAAGAACAAGAACTTTTCAAACAAGTATTTGAATTAGGATTGTTGCCTGCATTTGTTTTAAACAGTAAAGGGTATATTTCATCCATGAACCATGCGGCGCGCCGTTTGTTTAATTTAACGTCCAAAGAACGGAACTTTTATCGTAATGTATATATTCGCCCGGCACTGCCGCTGCAGGTGCGTCGTCAGATGCGTCAAGGCCAAGCGGCAGAGTTTGACTATGTATTTGACTTTGAGCGTGCTGCGGCTAAATTTCCGGGGCGGATTAATGGCAGCGGACAAATTCCTTTGCACTTAACCTTGTATCCGTTTAATTTGCGCAACCAGGAAAATGGAGAGATATCTGCTGACTATTTAGTAACATTAGAACGCACCGATGGTCTTGGGCAGTCGGGCGGTCGGTTAGCTGGTTTGGCAGATGGTTTATTACAGAGAGATTTATCGCAAGAAAACGAAAGCCCGGAGCCAAGCATTAATGGTTCTGCCGAGGCAGTGCCCTCCGCGGAAAAACAGGAGAAGCAAACAGCTAACGCTACCAGTTTGGGGGCGGCTTCGGAGTTATTTATCCAAACTTTGTCTTCTGTGAATTTGCCAGCGGTGGTATTGGATAAAAACACTCAAGTCTATTATGCCAATAGCAGCTTTTTATCTGCCGAGAGTACCACGCTTGACCATGCAAAAGGGCAGGATTTCTTCCAAGCGTTTGTAGAAAATCCGGCCACCGTTAAAAAGCAATTTAAAAATGCCCAGGATAGTGCCAGCGGAAATGCCTTTCAAGTTACCTTAGAGCTTAAAACGCAAACGCAAAGCGTATTAACGCGGTGGGACGTGTTTGTGATTAAAGACGCTAGCGGCCAGGTAGAAAGTTATGGTCTGCTGAGTGTGCAAGCCGCTTAACGGATAAGAACATAAAAAATACCCCGGTTTGTGCCGGGGTATTTTGTGTTAGCAGAAATTAGTTGTTAATTTCCTTAATCTCCACGTCAAAAGTCAGGTCTTTGCCGGCTAGCGGGTGGTTAAAATCCAGCGTGATTTCCGTATCCGTAATTTCCTTTACAATCGCACGGAAGGTGTGTCCAGCATTGCTGGCACCCACCATATCGCCCACTTTAATTTGGTCGGCGTTATTAATGGCGGTTTTAGGCACGCGTTTAATTGCTTCCTGCAAGACAGGGCCATAGGCTTTTTCCGCTTTAATATGCACGGTTTTTTTATCGCCTACGTTCATGGTTGCTAGTTCTTCTTCCAGCCCAACAATAATTTGGCCCGCCCCGTGTGTATATTCCAGCGGTCCGCGTCCGGCAGAGGTGTCTTCCACTTTTCCATCTACCGTCAGGGTGTAATCAAACTTTACTTTTGCACCGTTGTTAATCATAGTATCTCCTTATTTTTCTTCGCCAAAAATGTTATTAAGCTGTCGGTTCACGCGGTAAAACGTGGCACATTTGGGCATGTCTTTGAGGCGCCGTGCACCAATATATGTCATGCAACTGCGCAGGCCGCCTAAAATCGCCAACAAGGTGTTTTCAATCGGTCCGCGGAACGGGATTTCTACCACTTTTCCTTCGCTGGCGCGGTATTTTTTCATGCCGCCGTAATGCGCTTCTTGGGCATATTCCGAGCTCATGCCGTAAAACTTTTTAAATTGGCGTTGCTCCAGTTTAATGGCGCATGTTTTGTCATCTATCATATCTACTTCGTTGGTCTGGAACGATTTAGTAGATAATTCTCCGGCACTTTCCTGATGTCCAGCCAACATACCGCCTAACATCACAAAATCTGCTCCGGCGCAAAAGCTTTTGCACACATCACCGGGTACGGTGCAGCCGCCGTCGGCACATACCATACCGCCTACACCATGCGCCGCATCAGCGCACTCTATGACGGTGGAAAATTGCGGGCGGCCTACTCCGGTTAATTTGCGGGTAGTGCAAACGGAACCCGGTCCGATGCCTACTTTTACAATATCGGCTCCGTTTAAAATTAAATCTTCGCACATATCGCCTGTTACGACATTACCCGCCATAATAAGACTCTCCGGCCAGGTTTGGCGCACTTTCTTGATATAGTCCAGTAAATACGGGGAGTATCCGTTGGCCACATCAATACAAATATTTTGTACTAACCCGGTTTTCATAACCGTAGATAATTTTTCAAAATCTGCTTCTGACACTCCCGAGCTAACAAAAATTAAGTCATTATTGTTGTTTTTTGCATTTTCTTTTAAGAAAGCAATCAGCTCGTCGGCTGTATAATGTTTATGCAGGGCCGTAAATAGTTGTTGTTTTTGCATTTCGCGGGCAATTTCAAAGGTGCCGGTAGTAAACATATTGGCCGCAATCACGCCCGTGGCTTTTAAGGTGCGCGGGCACCATCTAAAGCTATACTCACGGATAATATCTACCTGAGAGCGCGACGCCAACGCCGAGCGTTTCGGGCGCAAGAGCACGTCACAATAGTCCAGCTGTATATCATCTTGGATACGCATATCTTTCTCCACCCGTGCAGAATATACTTTTTACCGGGCATTAGCTATCATAGCAAATTTTGCAGTGATAAGAGTTGGCAAATGGCAGTGATTAAGTTATAATAAGTATTGATTGCTCTAAAAGAGGAGAACTATGATAAACAAAAATAAAGGATTTTCATTGATAGAATTATTGGCAGTGTGCCTGATTATTGCTATTTTGAGCAGCCTTGCCTTGCCCAGTTATCGCCGATCCGTGGAACGTACCCGGGTGGCAGAGGCGCTGACTTTGCTGCGCTCTATTTATGATTCGTGTGAGCGTTTATCCTGGGAAAACGGGAAAGATAACTGTTTTGCCGGTATTGAAGACGGCACGGTTACCTTCCGTAAATTAGATGTTGTTATGAAAGGGACTTTCGCCAATAATGGGTTAACGCTAAACACGGATAATTTTACCTATACGCTAGCCAGCTCAGGGCTTACCGCTACCTCTGTCAAAGGGCAACATATAGGTTCTGGTGTGTCTTATGACGGACGTATCTTTAGTTGTCTGACTACACAGGGAAATCAAGAAGAAAACCAACAGGCCTGTCAGGATTGGGGCCAGGTAACGTGGAATGAAGGGGGCAACTAATGCAAAGAAAAGGTTTCACATTGATGGAATTGCTGACAGTAGTTGTTATTATCGGCATTTTGGCTTCGGTGGCTTTGCCGCAGTATCAAAAAGTGGTGGAAAAAAGTAAATTCACCAAAGCCGAAGTGATGGCAAAGGCATTATATGACTCCTGCGACCGTCTAGTAACACAGTGGGGGGCAGAAACATATAGCAGTTTGCCTACGAACGCAAAAACAATTGCACGGCTGGATATTGGTGATGCTTCTTTGCTGCCGGTGGGTTTTACCATAAATGGTAATACGATTTCAGGGGCCGGATTTTCCTATACATTGCCTACTACAGGCAACCCGAACACAGCCCGCGCAGGGGAGTGTTATGTACAAATCAGCAAAACGGCGGGTAATTATATTGGCACGCAATTGACTTTTGACGGAGAGCAGTTTACTTGTTCAAATAACGCTACGGCGTGTGAAATTTACGGTTTTGAGGAGTAAATATGAACAAAAATTCTAATAGGAAGAAAGCATTTACATTAGTGGAGACACTAATTGGCGTAGATCGTCGTTATTTTGGTAACGATGGCAGTTCCTATGTACGAGAGGGCAGTAGAAAAGTCCCGCGTAGCAGAGGTAAGTATGGCGCTTAAACGCATTGGAGAGTCTAAACTGCGCGTAATGGATAACCGGGATATTACAACTTTTAATAACCAATTTACATTTGCCCAGTTGGATGTGCAAAATCCGACAAATGAGCAATTTTCGTATGACTTGAAGCCGGGATCTTTCGTCAACGCAGTATGCGCTAAGCGTTTGCGCGGGGATAATGCGGGTACTGTATTTTTATTTTTAGGGGAAACCGCCTCTGAATATTGCTCCTGTCCGTTTAGCGGCTCAAATACAAGCCCTTGTGCGGCGTATTGTGCCTCAGGGCGCAAAATGTTTTGCCAAAATGCGATAGGCACTAATTCGTGCGCAAACTATGGTATGGATAACTATACAATAGGTTCTTGTGGCACGCCGTAAAGTGCAACTTAGTATTTATATATGATAAAATCCCGGGGCATTTGGCCCCGAGGTTTTGAGTACCTTACAGGACACCCCAGGCGGGGAGCCTGGGGATGAATGCAAAAGCCTATATCTTCTTTTCCTTGCATCGACGGTGGGAGTAAATGAAGACGATATATCGAGAAGCAAGGAAAAGAAGATATAGGCCGAACAATGAAATTGTTCGAATAGAAAGAAGCCCCGAGCGGAAGCTCGGGGAGTTTCACATGTATCTGAACCCAAACATAGGGCTTGATTTGTTTTTTTTTTTTGGTATAATATGGGGGTACGGTATGGCTTTTAATGCCGTCATTGCGGGCGTGGACCCGCAATCCAGGCCGTTTATAAGGGAGAGTCTTATATCCCGCATAGAAACACTGCGGGATGACGACAGAAAGGAAAAGAAATAAAAAAGAAATAAATAAATGTCATCC
>CAJOLM010000033.1:0-16441 GCA_905235355.1 uncultured Elusimicrobiales bacterium | reverse complement strand
CCTGAAACAAGTTCAGGATGACGACTCTTATAAAGCAGTTGAGGTCCCCGATAAAAGCACTCGGGGACGACAGAATCAAATAAAGATGTCATCCCCGAAGCAACGGTCCGCAGGACTCGGGGATCTCATCCGTATTTAAAATGATAGCAGTTGAGGTGCTGAGCAGAAACCTCTCAGCACGACACATTAAATAAAAGGAGAAAATATGAAACAACAAAATGAAAAGAAAGATATAAATAAGAACCATTCCCGAGTGTCTTTATCGGGAATCTTCAACGCATGTCGTGGACGTGTCGTACAAAAACAACAGAGCGTGGAAGATCCCCGATTACAAATTTCGGGGATGGCTCCTTTATTTTATAACAGCCAAAAAGCTTTCACGCTTATTGAGTTACTTGTCGTCGTCCTCATTATCGGCATACTGGCCGCTATCGCGCTGCCGCAATATGAAGTGGCGGTAAAAAAAGCAAAATATATGAATTTAATCGCTGTGGGTGACGCTATCACAAAAGCAGAAGAAATATATTATTTAGCTAATAATACCTATACTGATGATTTGAATAAATTAGATTTAGATGTTTCCCATACAAATCTTTCTCTAATTTCTATAGGACTAACAAATGATGCGGTAGTGACGTTAAAGTATCCGGGATTGGACCCACATTATGTGGTGTATTTCCAACACCATCCTAGTGCAGCATATAACGGGCGAAGAGAATGTAGGACTTCGCTGACAGCCAGTAGCGCAGATCAACAAGTATGTGCCAGTTTAACCGGAAAATCAAACGGAGTAACAGAAAGTACTTTTATTAACAGGCGGTTTTGATATACCTTATATAATAAACCCCCGGGCAAGTGCCCGGGGGTTTAGTTTACTCATTGTAATCTTTGAGCATTTTGGTACGGCTGGGGTGGCGCAGCTTACGGATGGCCTTGGCTTCAATTTGGCGTACACGTTCGCGCGTGACGTTAAACATTTTGCCCACTTCTTCCAATGTGCGCGGATAGCCTGAGTCTATACCAAAGCGCAGGCTGATAATTTTAGCCTCCCGCTCAGACAATGTAGCCAGCACGTCTGCCACTTCCTGGCGGCGCAAAAAGTCCGCTGCGGACATGGTAGGCGTCGGCCCACTCTTATCTTCAATAAAATCTTCCAGGTTGGAATCCTCGTCCTCACCAATAGGCGTGGACAGAGAAATCGGGTCCTGCATGATTTTCAGCACGCTTTTGACCTTTTCCACCGACAGGCGCAGCGTCTTTGAATAATCTTCCAGCGTCGGTTCGCGGCCGTGTTCCTGGCGGAATTTATTGGTCACTTTGGTCAGTTTAGAGACCAACTCCTTCATGTGCACCGGGATGCGGATGGTGTTAGCTTGGTCGGCAATGGCGCGGTTGATGCTCTGGCGTATCCACCAGGTGGCATAAGTGGAAAATTTAAATCCGCGTTTGTATTCAAATTTTTCTACCGCTTTCATCAGCCCTAGGCCGCCCTCTTGAATGAGGTCAGACAGTTCTAAATTAGAATTGACGTGCTTTTTGGCAATGGACACTACTAGGCGCAGGTTGGCTTTGATGAGTTTAAGTTTATCCTGCAAAATCATATCTTCAAAAAACACAATGCGGTCATTGAAAGATAAAAACTCTTGCTCCGTCATAGGCAAGGCCTCTACCATGCGGTCATGGCGGGCGCGGATAGCGTCAATGTTGGTTAGCGCGCGTTCCAATTCCTCTAAAGTAAATTTGGTTTTCTTTTTAAATTCCTGCTCGGTGATTTTGCCGTTTTGGCGTGCTTTAACTAATTTTTTCACGTCGCTGTACGGGCCAAAATACTCGTCAAAGCGTTTTATATCGTTGCGGGTTTCGTTCAAGCGGTCAGCCAAGTTTTTGATTTTATTGGTCAGACGTTTGATTTTGTTTTGGTTCAAATTTAATTTGATAATACGCGCCACCACTTCTTTTTGTTTGGCTTCTAACAGTTCAATGTGGTGATTGCGTCTGCGTTCGGAAAGTTCACCGCTGCGCAGCTCTTTCATCAGCTTGGTGATTTCCTGCTCGCGCTTGCTGATAAATTGGGCGGCTTCTTTGAGTTTTTTGCGCATGTTGTTTAGCTCGCGCGTGGTGCGTTTGCCGCGGGGCATGAGCTCTTTGGTGGTCATTTCATCTTGTGTGACCAGCTCTTCCCAGTTGCAAATTTCGCGCATGGTGATGGGGGACTCTAGCACCATTTTGCGCAGCTCACGTTCGCGCTCGCGGATATTGCGTGCAAGGGTGACTTCTTCGTCGCGTGTGAGCAAAGGTACGCGGCCCATTTCAGATAAATACATGCGGATAGAGTTAGACAAATCCTGCCCGGACGCGGTCCAATCTTCCGGCGTGGTGTAGGACTCTTTGGTATTGTCGGCTCCGGATTTAAATTTTTTATCTTCCACGACGGCAATGCCCATATCCTCCAGGGTGCCCATCAGTCCGTCAATATCCTCTGCGGTAGCTTCAACGGAAGACAACGAGCGGTTGATATCGTCCAGCGATACCATGCCGTTTTCTTTGCCTGTTTCTACCAGTTCTTTGAAACCGTTTTGTCCGGATTTTGCCATAGTATTTTGTACCTCGTTTAATTTTTTAATTTGTTTTGCAGCTGCGTCATTTTTGCCAGCAGCGCTGCGGGAACCTGTCCGGCTCCGGCAGTTTTAATTTGTTGGCGCACGGCGGCAAGTTGCCGTTGCAGTGCCTCTTTTTCTACCGCTTTAGCAGCGGCGGCGATATCACGTTGCGCCTGAAAATCTTTGGGCAGCTCCGTCACGGATAGACGGATAGCCAACTTGCTTTGTTCGGGGGCGAGTGCACATACGCGGTCGGTAAATCCGGCCGGATCTGCATTTTGTGCCGCGGCCTGACAAACGGCGCGCAGCAGTTGCCCCAAGGCCCGGCTGTCATATTGTTCAGCCAGGGTCTGATACGTGTTGGCCTCTTGCGGAAAGCGCAGCAGCCAACCTACTAAATTTTCTTCTGCGGCGTGAAATTTTTCCGCCGCTTGTTTCGCCGGAGCCGGGGCCGTGTATTGAGCAGACAAACGCTGCTGAAAGCGGTTGGTGGTGCGCTCTTTTTCGCGTACGCGCTCCAACACCAAGGCTTCTTCCACCTGCACACGCTCGGCAATAAATTTTACCCACTCCCGCCGTACAATCGGGTCCGGCTGCTTGAGCAAGGTTTCCAGCAGCTCATTAACAATGGCCGTTTTGGCTTGCGGCTGCAAAGGCTGCGGATATAAATCCAGTTGCAGGCGCGTATGAAATTCAATTAAATCTTGTGCTTGGTCCAGCACTTTTTCAAACGCTTCTTGCCCATATTTGGCAATATATTCGTCGGGGTCTAGTCCGTCAGATAAAGACGCTACTTTTACAAACAGCCCCTGTTCAATCAAAATCAGTGCCCCGCGCAAAGCGGCTTTAATCCCGGCGGCGTCCGGGTCAAAGAGAACAATCACATTGTCCGTGTAGCGCTTGAGCAAACGCGCGTGGTCGGGCGTTAAACTGGTGCCCAGCGGGGCCACCGTATATTCAAAACCCGCCTGATGACACGCGATTACGTCCATGTATCCTTCCAGCAGCACGGCCCGCCCGGCTTTGCGGATAGCGGGGCCGGCAAAATTTAGCCCGTACAGTACCTGGCTTTTGTTAAAAACGGCTGTCTCCGGCGAGTTTAAATACTTCGGTTCCCCTTCACCCAAAATGCGTCCGCCAAAGCCAACCGTCTCGCCGCGCTGGTTGATGATAGGGAACATCAGGCGGTTTCTGAAATAGTCGCGCGGCCCGTAATCGGTTAACACACACAATCCGGCTTCTTTGAGCTGCTGCGCAGTGTAGTGGCTGGCCTGGGCGGTTTTGCAAAAAAAGCCCGGCTCGTTTTTAGCCAAACCCAGTTCAAATTTTTGCACGGTTTCTTTGGTCAGCCCGCGGCCTTTGACGTAATTGCGTGCGGCCTCTGCGCCGGCGCTCATTAATTTTTTGTGATAAAACGCACGGGCAAAATCCAGCGTCTTGCGCAAATTGATGCGCTGCTGTTCGGCGGCGGAGAAATTGCCCTGCGGTTTATACTCCACACCTGCCAAATCGGCCAGTTTGCGCACCGCTTCATTAAACGATAAATTTTCTGCTTTCATCAGGAAGTCAAAAATATCACCGCCTTCCTGACAGCCAAAGCAGTAGTACAGGCCCTTTTCGCTACTGACGGTAAAAGAGGGGGTTTTTTCTTTGTGAAACGGGCAGCAGGCCTTCCACGTTTTGCCGGATTTTTTTAAATGCGGCACATACTGGCGCACCAGTTCTACAATGTCTAGGCGTTGTTTGATTTTTTCGGACAGATTTTCTTGTATCATATACGGCTTACAACTCCGTCTGGGTATCGTACGCGCAGGTGCGCCTGCGCGCGCACACGTCAAGAAAGCAATAGCCCCCGGTCCCCCGCGGGCTATTGCGTATAAAACAGCTTGTATTAATACCGGCGGCGTTTGGTACGGCGCGCGCGGCGTTGTGCTTCTTGAGATTTAATTTTGCGTTTCACGCTGGGCGGCATGTAGGTCTCGCGGCGTTTGATTTCCTTGAGGATGCCGTTCTTTTCGCATTCACGTTTGAAACGTTTGATTGCTTCTTCCAGGTGTTCAGCGTCTCTGACTTTCACAAAAACCATTTACTTATTCACCACCTTCTGTTTCCAGCTAAAAATCAGTACATACATTATATAAAACTTTTACGCATTTGTCTGCCCGTTTTGGGGTGCGGGGGCTGTTTGGACAGTTTCGTTTTCGGTTTTCTCCGGTGTGTATTGCAAATCCAGCGGGGCAAAAACCGCGCCGCGGTTGTCATTTAGCCAGCGGCGGTGTGCCTTATAATCCGGGCAATACTGGCCGACCAGCTGCCAATATTCTTCCCCGTGATTCATGTGCACTAAATGCGCCAGCTCATGCACGATTAAATAATCGCGGATAGCCGTCGGCATTTTGATAATGCGGTACGTGTAATTGATATTTTTTTTGGCAGAGCAGCTGGCCCACAGGGTCTGCTGGTCTTTAATGACAATATTATTGTACTCCACGCCCAGTTTGGCGGCCCACTCAGCTGTTTTTTCTTTCAGCACGTCGGCGGCTTTGGCGCGCAGCCAATTTTCGGTCAACGTATTGGGGTCTGCCTGCGGGGTTTGCAAATAAACATTAAAAACTTCCTCGGTAAAATCCACGCCTTCTTCTTGGTCGAGGGTTAAATGGACTTGGGCAGGGTAAAGCTTGCCCTCGTAGAGGACTTTGCCCGCCTCGGTCTCGGCGTTTTCTCCGGCACCGCCGAACACTTCCGGCATTTCTTTTTTCAGCCGTTCAATAAATAGTTTTACGTCACTGACGACGCTGTCTGTATCTGCCATAATTCTATTATAGCAGTTTTGAAATCAAAGGAAATCATATATATAGTCCGTATTGTTGGAGGAGGGGCTCCGTGTTTGTTTGGTAGCCTGCGCGCAGAGTTTGTTAGCTGTTGCTTCTAGCTTATTAGCATAACAGCGCCGTTTGTTAGCCCAATCACCATAGGTTGTGTGTGCATAACCAAAATAGAGCATGACGCCGGGAAGCCGGTTGTCTTTGATTGTTACACCATCCGGACTGGTAGCAGATTTTAATACGAGGTGGATAGTGATATTTTCGTTAGATGGATATGAAATATCCAATGAATTAAAATCATTGGTATAGGCCCCATTGGCCAAATAATAAGATTCTTCCGCTGTTTTGACGGATTCGGCTAATATAATTAGTTGGGTAAGCCGTGAGTTGGCTACTGCCAGGCGGTATTGCGGCAGGGCAATAGCAGCCAGGATGCCTATAATGAGTACGACGACTAATAGTTCAATAAGTGTAAATGCTTTTTTCATAGTACTATTCCTTTGCTTGAATTTAACTACTCTTACATTTTGTTTTTTTTTTTGATTTGTCAAGCGTTTTTGGGCGGGCAGGTGGCGGTTTTTTGGGGTCCATATTTTATACAATAAGCATATAGCGTGTTGGGAGGAAATGTGACTACAGAAAATTTGAAAAAAACACCGCTGTGCGCTGCGTGCCAAGCTGCCGGCGGAAAAATGGTAGATTTTCACGGCTGGCTGCTGCCGGTACAATTTGACAGTATTTTAGCCGAGCATAAGGCGGTCCGTGAAGCCGCCGGTATGTTTGATGTTTCTCACATGGGACAAGTGTGGGTGGAAGGCAAAGACGCGTGGAAATTTTTGCAATACATCAACACGAATAATATCAAAAATATTCCGGCGAAAGGGACATACTCCCATATCGTAAATGAGCTGGGTCATATTATTGATGATGCCATTTCCTTTTGCTTAACGCCGGAGAAATTTTTGGTCGTGGTCAACGCGGCCTGTATTGATACGGACGTAGCCTGGTTTACCAAACAGGCCACTAATTTTGACGTGCGTATCACCAATGACAGTGCCAACTGGGGTATGATTGCTTTGCAAGGCCCCAAGGCGGTAGAAGTAGCGGCTAATCTAATTCCAGGCGTGCAAGAAATGCCGCGTTTTACTATAAAAGAAATTAGCCTCTTTGGGGCAAACGGCTATGTGACGCGCACCGGATATACTGGCGAAGACGGCGTGGAAATTATGCTGCCGGGTGAGGCGATAGTAAAATTGTGGGACGCTTTAAAAGCTGCCGGAGTGAAACCGTGCGGGCTGGGCGCGCGCGACGTATTGCGCCTGGAAGCCGGGTATTTGCTTAACGGTACAGATGCTACCGGCACGCAAAGCCCGTATGAGGCGGGTTGCGGCTGGGTCGTTAAACTGGATAAAGAAAATTTTATCGGCAAAGAGGCACTGGCAGCCCAAAAGGCAGCCGGGCTTAAACGCAAGCTGACCGGCTTTGTGCTTACAGGTGGCGGCGTGCCGCGCGAAGGCTGCAAAGTATATAAGGGCGGCGTAGAAAAGGGCCTACTTACCAGCGGCACCTACTCCCCGCTTTTTAAAGGGATTGCCGTCGGATATGCCGATACGGATTTGAAGGAAGAAGACGCAGTAGAAATAGAAATTCACGGCCGCTTAGTTCCGGCCAAAAAAATCAAAACACCGTTTTATCAAAACCGGGTATAAGGAGAAATTATGCATACCGCAGAAACTAGCAAATACGTAAAAACTCATGAATGGGCTTACTTAGATAACGGCATAGCCACCGTGGGCATTAGTGAATATGCCCAGCAGGAAATTGGCGATATCGTGTTTGTGGATTTGCCCAAAATCGGCACGCAAGTAACCGCCGGGCAAAACTGCTGCGTGATTGAATCTGTCAAATCCGCCAGCGAAATTTACGCGCCTGTAAGCGGGGAAATTGTGGAAGTCAACGAAGCTGTCAATGCCGATCCGGCCTTGGTCAACCGCGAAGCGCACGGCGACGGGTGGCTGTTCAAAATCAAAGCCAGCAAGCCCGAAGAATATGACACGCTGATGGACCTCAAGACTTACAAAGAAACTTTAGACAAATAATCTGTCCCCGCCTGCGGGCGGGGATTTTTAGAGGATTTTATGTTTACGCCCCATACCGAAGAAGATAAAAAAATAATGCTTCAAAAAATCGGCGCGGCTAGTGTGCAGGAACTATTTGCACAAATCCCGGCTGAATTTTTACATCCGCAAATTAATTTGCCCGCTGCGCTGACCGAAGGCGCGCTGACGCGCCATATCAAAGAATTAGCCGCGAAAAATAAGCCGCTGTCTAATTTTATCGGCGCGGGCTGTGAGGAACATTTTATCCCGGCAGCCGTTAATGCTTTAAGCAGCCGCGGGGAATTTTTAACCGCTTACACGCCTTATCAGGCCGAAGCCAGCCAGGGCACTTTGCAAACTATTTATGAATTTCAAAGCTGCATTTGCGCATTGTTTGATATGGACGTGTGCAGTGCGTCCCATTACGACGGGGCAACCGCGCTGGCAGAGGCGGCCGCCGCGTGTGTGCGCGTAAACAACCGCAGCAAAATTTTATATTCTGCCGGACTTCATCCGCATTACAAAGAAGTGCTTAAAACTTATTTGAAACACACGCCGGATGTGAAACTGGAAGAAGTACCGCTTAAAGACGGTACATTGGATTTAGGTGCGCTGGAGCGGCAACTTACGCCGGACGTATCGGGCGTGCTAGTGGCGGGGCCAAACTTTTTGGGACAATTAGAGCCGCTAGAAGATATTGGTGAGCTCGTGCATAAAGCGGGCGCGCTATTTGTCACAGTAGCTAAACCGCTGGCGCTTTCACTAGTACATACGCCGGGCCAATACGGTGCGGATTTTGCGGTAGCCGAAGGGCAGCCACTGGGAAATGCCATGCACTTTGGCGGGCCGGGGCTTGGGATTTTTACTTGCAAAAAAGAATTTGTCCGCCAAGTGCCCGGACGTATTGTGGGTATGGCCAAAGACAAAAATGGCAAGCGCAGCTTTGTGCTTACTTTGCAAGCGCGCGAGCAGCATATCCGCCGCGAACGCGCCGCGTCCAACATTTGCTCCAACGAAGCGTTGTGTGCCTTAAATGCCGTAATTTACATGACGCTGCTGGGGCCGGAGGGACTACGCGAAGTAGCAGAACTGAATTTAGAAAAAGCACATCACTTGGCAGAGATGTTGCAAGCAGATGGCCACACGCTGAAATTTAATACACCGTTTTTCAATGAGTTTGTGCTGGAGCTAAAAGTGCCTGCCAAACAAGTCATTAAAAAACTAGCCAAAAAAGGTATTGCCGCCGGATATGATTTGGGACAATGGAGCAAGGAGTACAAAAACTGCTTGCTCGTCTGCGTCACGGAGACAAAAACCGAGGCAGATTTGCTTGCCTATGTGCAAGCCATGAGGGGGTTTTAAAATGAGCGAAATTTTACAGAGTAGTCAACTGAGCATTGAAAAATCCCACCCGGGCCGCCGTGCAGTGCGCTTTGAAAAGCCGCAATTTAAGCCGGAAAAATATGTGCCCGCAAAATACTTGCGTAAGACGACCGACCGCTTGCCGGAACTTACCGAGCAAGATACCGTGCGGCACTTTACCAATTTGTCGCGGCAAAATTATTCTTTGGACAGCCATTTTTATCCGCTGGGTTCTTGCACCATGAAATACAATCCCAAGGCCTACGACGCCTTGAGCGCGCTGGACGGTTTTGCTAATGTGCATCCGTTTGCGCCGGAAGAAAGCGTACAGGGTACACTGGAGCTGATGTATCAGCTGCAAGAATTTTTAAAAGAAATTACGGGGCTGGCTGCCTTTACGTTGCAACCGGCTGCGGGGGCGCATGGCGAGCTGACCGGAATTTTGACGGCGCGCGCGTATTTTGCCGCCAAGAAAGACAAAAACCGCACCGAAGTAATCGTGCCCGATACGGCGCACGGTACCAATCCGGCCACGTCACACATGGCGGGCTATAATGTAATTAACATTAAGTCCGGTCCCGACGGGCGCGTGGATTTGCAGGCACTACAAAATGCACTTTCAGAGCGCACGGCAGTTGTGATGTTAACCGTGCCTAATACGGTTGGACTTTTTGAAAAAGATATCCGCCAAATTGCTGATAAAGTACACGCTGTGGGTGCGCTCTTATATATGGACGGGGCGAATTTCAATGCGTTAATCGGGTCAGCCAAGCCGGCTGATTTTGGCGTAGACATTATGCACCTGAATTTGCATAAGACGTTTGCTGCTCCGCACGGCGGCGGCGGGCCGGGGTCCGGTCCGGTGGGAGCTAGTGCAGAAGTGGCACCGTTTTTACCCAAACCGATCGTAGAAAAAACCGCCAAAGGCACTTATACTTTGCAAGGCAAAATGCCCAGAAGTTTAGGCAAGATGAAAGCGTTTTATGGCAATATTTCCGTCTGTATCCGTGCGTATGCGTATATGCGCCAATTTGACGGAAATACGCTGAAAACTATTTCACAAGATGCGGTACTTAGTGCCAATTATATGCGGGTGCTGCTTAAAGAGGCGTTCCCGGCATTTTTTGACGCACCGTGTATGCACGAGTGTGTGCTAACCATTCAAAAAGATAAAATGAACGGCGTGCATACTTCTGACGTAGCCAAGCGGCTGCTAGATTACGGCTTTTATGCACCGACGATTTATTTCCCGCTCATTGTGCCGGAAGCACTGATGATTGAGCCGACGGAAACCGAAAGCCGGGATATGCTGGAAGCTTTTGCCACGGCTTTACAAAAGATCTTTGAAGAAGCGCAACATACGCCGGAGCTTGTCAAAGGCGCACCGCACAATCAACCTGTGCAGCGCATTGATGAAGTCGGTGCTGCGCGCGAGCCGAATTTGCACTGGTAATATGGCGCAACTATTGCAGACCCCGCCGCTGACTGTATTTGAACACATGGCACTAGATGAGACACTAGCGCAATCGGGCGGGAGTGTGCCGCTGTTGCGTTTTTATGAGTGGACGGCGGGTCCTGCCGTAACTTTTGGCTATTCGCAGTTTTATCATTTTGTGCGTCAGCAAACGCGCGCGGAACAAGGGCCTTTATGCCGCCGTCCGACGGGGGGCGGGCTTGTATTTCACGGGGAAGATTTAACCTTCAGTTTAATTTTCCAAAGCCGCTTAAGCCCTAAAGAAATTTATAGGCAGCTGCATAGCGCACTAGAACAGGCGTTGGCTGCATCGGGAGCTTTAGTGAGTTCGCGCCAAGGGGCGGTGGCAGCTGCGCAATATGCCCCGCAGCAAAACGGACAAGCCAGCGGCTGCTTTGCTAATCCGGTGCAAGATGATTTATTGTCTGGTGGGCACAAAGTATTAGGCGGTGCGATACGGCGCTTTGGAGAAATGATTTTATATCAAGGGTCTTTGCAATGCCCCCACGCACGGCAAAACCCGCTATTTCGGCAGGCTATTACCCTCGGAGTGCAGCATTGGTGGGGCCAAACGCTGGAGATGGAAAATGTGCCGGCAGATGTACTGACTCACGCGCGTCAATTAGCGGTTACGCAATATACACAAGCAGCTTGGACAGAGAAATTATAATGAAAAATACATTTAAATTATTGATTGCGGTTTTGTTGTTTCCCGTGGTTCTTTTTGCCGCGTGGGAGACGATTAGTGTATTTTTACATATATTAAGAGATTTCCAAGTAGCGGTTGGATTGTTAGCAGGATCTGCATTGTATTGCGTAATACATTTTGGCGGATATAGATTTGGGCGTCTGTACGTGTGGGGGCACGAAGTAACGCATGCTATAGCGGCTATGATGTGCGGCTTTCGGGTACACTCTATGACGGTCAATGAGGATAACGGAAATGTAAAAATGGACCGCGTGAACGCTTTTGTGGCACTGGCTCCGTACATCATTCCGTTTTATGCCCTGGCAACCGGGCTTGTATATGTGGGATTGGATTTCTTTACGGATGTAAAACCATATCGTCCGGCCTTCGTATTTGCGATTGGATTTTTTATGGCATTTCATTTTGTGCAAACCTTTCAAACGCTATGTGAAACGGACCAGCCGGATTTGCAGGCAGCCGGCGGGCGCATTTTTTCGGGTGTTGTTATTATTTTATGTAATGCTTTTTGGTTGTTATTGGTACTCAAATGGCTGTTTCCAGATCAGGTACTGTTACTAACCGCCGGTAAAAACGTGCTGATAAATAGTTATCATGCGTGGGGATTTGTTATCAGTTACGGCGTAGACTGGATACAGCAATGGTGGACAAAATCATGAGCCAGGACACACAGCAAAAAAATTCTCAGGTTGCGTCGGCTGCGTCTAAAAAGAAATTTTCTAAACGCAAAGCCGCAGGGAAGCTGCTGGGCCTTTTATTGCGCACCATACTTTTTACTATTATGCTGCTTATGCTGCTAGGATTAGGAGCATGGTTGGTTTGCATTAGAATTATGAATGCTCAGCAAATTAGCGAAACATTGGCGCAACGTTTGCAGCAGCTTTTTGACCGTCCGGTTGTTATTTCTTCTTTAAATTTAAAATTTGTGAATATGGTGGAGCTGAAAGGGTTTGCGGTGCTAGATAATGAAGTGCATCCGGGGGCGCCGTTCCTGTCGACCGATTCTGTTATCATCCGCTATCAGCTATTACCATTACTGGATCGTCAACTTATTATAGATGAGGTTACGTTAAACCATCCGCGTATAGATATTGTACGGGCTGAAGAAGGCGTCTATAATGTGCCGCCTGTACGTGCTTCTAGTTCACATGGAACGTATGTGAGCAAATCTACAGGGGAGAATATTACTATCCACATTGACGACTGGACGATTGCGGACGGGGTAGTTAGCTACTTGGATTTAGAAAGCGGCGTGGGGCATGCGGTGTACGGGCTGAATATGCATTTTAATAATTTGCATTTTGACGAGCCCTCGCACTTTACTATGGAAACGATTTTGCGTAATCGTTGGGGCGACGGTATTTCCGACGTAGAAATTAACGGGGACGGGCAAGTGGACTTTGCAAATTTTGATTGGGAAAAATTTGCCTTGCGTGATTTTAAAGTGCAGGTGGCGGTGTTCCAAAAGCCGGTGCAAATCACAGCAGATTTGGATAATTTGCGCAATCCTTCCTTTACTGCCAAAGTAGAAGTCCCCGCTTTTGACCAGCAAAATTTATCTGTGTTTTCTGAAAAATTACCCGCCTTTAGTGTGCCGGCATCCACCATTACCTTGAAAGGTGGTTTAGACGGGAGTTTCACACATCTGTCTATAATGGAAGCCATTATCAAAAACAAATTGACTAGTACAACTTTGAGTGGTCAGGCTGATTTTGGAGTAACCCCTTTTACGGCTGATTTGGCGGTAAAAACCGGCTGGGCGGACCTGGCGCAATTAAGCAAATTGTGGCCTGCACTGGCGCGTTTTAAACTGACAGGGAAAGGGTCCTTGTCGGCGTCTGTGTTACATCAAGACGGCAAGTATCAATTGCCGCAAGTAACCTTGGGTGCCCAGCAGGTGGGCGGTTCCTTTTGGGGATTTGAAACACAGGGTGTCAGCGGGGAATTTATAGCCAAAAAAGATTTTTCCGATTTATATGCCAAAACCACGGAAGGACACATTCAAGTGGCAAACACCGTATTTGATAAGTTTAATATGACAGGGTCTTATCGCGGCGGGAATGTATATGCCTATATTGGCTCTGCACTGCTTAATGAAGTGCCGCTTAAATTGCGTTTGTCCATTGATAATATTAAAAGTAACCGCCGCCGCATTAGCACCAATATTTATTTAAAGGATTTTGATCCCATGGCATTTATCGGGGTAGTGTCAGACTTTGTAGATGTGATTTCTGCTATTTCTACCAAACCAGGGAAACCCACGCCCCGCCAGACAGGGGACCTGGCCTGGATGCGCAACTTCCGCGACAGATTGCCCGAATTTATGCCCAATTTTGCGGGTACTTTATATGCGGATACCTTTTCCAGTGCGGTACTGTCCGGCAAGCAGTTTAATGCGGAGTTTAATTTTAGAGGGATGTTGCCGGGCGCGTCCAAATTAGACGGCACGCTGGACATGAAGCTGGAGAACGGCATTATCCATCAAATGGAAAAAGTGGCCGAGGAACAGCAAGCGCTTAACGTAACCTATACGCCGTTTATTATGCTGCACCGCATGGAAAGCAGCGGAAGTTTTAAAGTGGGGGAAGTATTAAAAGATGTGGCTTTTAATGAAATGGCTGCCTCAGTGGACTTTAAAAAGGGTACAATGATTATAAACAATGCTTTTACGCAAGGCCCGGTCATTTCAGCTGCTGTGTCAGGGTGGACCGATTGGGTGCGTGAAACATTTGAGTTAGTGATTTGGACGATGATTACTCCGTCCTCGCACCGCGGCATTTTAGCCGAAAACTTAACCGACGAAAACGGCAACCCGGCGCTGGCGTTTAAAGTATCATCTTCTATGTTAAAACCGAAGTTAGAAATGCTGCGTGCGAAAAAAACCAATGAGCAAATTGACGCCGCACGCAAACGCGGCTTGCGGACGGATTTCACAAAAAGCCGGGATTTTGTAAAAGGAGAATTCAATGCCAAGAAATAACTTAGACCTATTGTCATTATTGCAAGAACATGGAGCCATTGTGGAAGGCCACTTTGTGATGCCGTCCGGCTTTCACAGTCAGACGTATATTCAAACGTCTTTGCTGATGCAACACCCCAATTTAGCGCAAAAAATCGCGCAGGCCATGAGCGAAAAATTCCCGGCCCATGCGGATGTGGTAATGGCGCTTACGCCGTCTAACTCTGTGCTGGCGCAAGAGGTGGCGCGGGTGCGCGGCGCACGGGCCATTTTTGCTTCCAAAGATGAGGCGGGCAACATGATACTCAAACACAATTTTTCTATCAAACCCGGCGAGACAGTCCTTTTGGTAGATGACGTAACCGTGGGCGGACGCAAGGTGCTTAAAGCGCAAGAGTTGGTGCAAAAAGCCGGCGGTAAGGTGCTGGGCATTACGGTGCTGGTGGACCGCTCTATGGGTATTTTGCCGTTAGAAATTCCGCTGCGTGCGTTGCTGTCTTACCCGATACAAACCTTCACGGCTAAAGAGTGCCCGCTGTGTGCTTCTAAAGTGCCGGTGCAGGAAATTGACAGTTTAAGCAAGGACGCTTAATATGACGGAAATTAAGCTAAAACCCAAAGAGCAGCGCCGTATTGCGGCAGGGCACTATTGGATTTTCTCTAATGAAATTGCCGGGCTGGATACCTCTATTGAGCCAGGTACGATTGTGCGCGTGCTGGATAGCGACGGCAATTGCGTGGGTACCGGGTTTTTTAATCCGCATAGCTTGATTGCCGTGCGCCTTATTCAAAAAGGGCCGGAAGAGCTGCCCGAAGATTTTATCTTTCAAAATTTAGACCTGGCGTATGATTATCGCAAGGAAATCGGCGTGCGCAAATATGGCCGTATGTGTTATGGCGAAAGCGACCATATGCCCGGGCTGATTGTGGACCGCTTTGGGGATGTACTAGTAGCGGAAATTTTGACCGCGGGTATGGAAAAGCAAAAGGATGCAATTACTGCCGCGCTTAAAAAGATTTTTAAACCCAAAGGCATTTTGTACCGCGCAGACAGTGCGTTCCGCGGGTTGGAAGGGTTAGGCAATACACCTGATATCGTCGGCGAAGTGCCGGACACGGTGGTCATTGAAGAAAACGGTGCCAAGTTTGAAGTGCCTTTGCGCGTCGGGCAAAAAACCGGTTATTATTATGACCAGCGCGAAAACCGCGCATTTTTAAAGCCGTACTTTAAAGATAAACTAGTGGTGGATTTATATTCCTACATTGGGTCTTTTGGCATTTACGCGGCGCTTAATGGCGCGGCGCAAGTGTGGGGGGTGGACTCCTCTGCTGCAGCGGTGGAAATGGCCAATAAAAATGCCGAGTTAAACGGGGTAAAAGACATTGCCGTGTATCATAGAGATGATGCCGAGCGTGTGCTTTCCGCCATGAAGAAAAAAGAGCTGCCCGACCAACCGGATATGGTGCTATTAGATCCGCCGGCCTTTGCCAAAAGCCGCAAAAATTTACCGCAGGCCGTGGGCTTGTATGTCAAACTGGTCAAAATGGCTTTGGAAGGGCTTGAGAAAAACGGCTACCTGGCCTTTTCCACTTGTTCGCATCACATTTCGCGCGAACTGTTTGTGGATGTTATTCGCCAGGGTGTGAGCAAATCCGGCAAGCGCGCGGTGCTGGTGGAGTTGCGCGGGCAAGCCAAGGACCACCCGGTCTTGATTGGTATGCCGGAGACGGATTATCTGCATTTTGCCCTCGTGCAAGTGCGTTAAACAACCGATATTATGTAAACTGGCAGTATGAGTTTTTTCATGCTGTCAGTTTTTTATTGATATTTATATGTGTTCCACCTGTAGCCGATGCTATCTCCGGTCCACCTGGGGGTACTGCTTAGTGTTTCTGATTTACATACCTGGTTGGCGGCATCGTTATCTGTGTTAGCTAAACAAGTGGCTGTTCCCGGATCATTAGTATGCATATAGTACTTTTGAAAAGAAAATAATCCGGGTATACTACAGGAAGTACTCTGGGCACCTATACCGCATGTTATTCCTTTCAATACATACCAGCCATATTCATTTTTTTCTTCTTCTTCTATGGGCAAATCAATATCCAGTAGATCTAATGAGATAGCATAGGAATTGTTGGATAAATAATACACTTCTTGGGCGTTGGTAATACTTATTACTAAATTTTTGACAGTATTTAGGCGGCTTCTATAAACAGCTTTTTGGTATTGCGGCAGCGCAATCGCGGCCAGTATGCCGATAATAAGCACCACGACTAATAGTTCAATAAGCGTAAAAGCGCGGACATATTGCCACCCCGAGGGTTGGTATCGGGGGTCTCATCCGCTTTCATTTTAAATAAGGCCGAGATTCCCGATAAAGACACTCGGGAATGGTTCTTATTGATATCTTTA
>CAJOLM010000032.1 GCA_905235355.1 uncultured Elusimicrobiales bacterium | reverse complement strand
GAACAACCGCAACAAAGTTAAGGTCTAACTGCAAGCGGAAGAATACACAAGTAAAGAATGTAATGAATACATCGAACACAAGAGCTACCAAAGCGGTAAGAGCCGCCGAGATACCACCTATTTTCTTAAAACGAATGCCTACATAAATTACAACCAGAACGGCAGTTATAAGAACGGCAACCATACTCTTGATGAAAAATGTACCTGCCATAGTAGCGCTTACCGAGTTTGAGTTGTAAAGCTTTAGTTCGTTGTCGGGGAATTTTTCTGAGAGAGCATTTGAAAGAGTTTCCTGATTTTTAGCAGAAAGCGCCTCTTTGCCCACAAGAGAAATATCATAAGTCTTTGTATCGCCTGCCAAAGAAGAGCTACCCAACATATCAAATGAATTTAATTCTTGTACTGCATCATCCAGTTCATCTGAGAACTGGTCTGTCTGGGCAGCGGGAGGAACAACTAACACGGGCGGCAAGGCAGTATCGGCTGCCGCCGACTCAAAACCGAACTCCGGGTATTGGCGCGCCTCTTTCCAATATTTATCTTCTGCGGTATGCTCTTCGGGGCAGACAAGGCTGTTGTCGCCAAATCCGGTCCGCAGCAAAAGCTGCTTGACCGTAAAAGGCCCCACCACGTCGCCACTATCAAAGAGACAATATTTAGTCATATTATTTGCAGTATTGCAAAGCGTTTTGCAAACGGCTCACCACCGTTTCTTTGCCCATATACTCCAGCATTTTAAAAAGCGTTGGCCCGTGTGTGCGGCCGGAAACAGCCACGCGCACCGGGTGGAAAACTTGTCCGGCCTTGTAGCCGTTTTCTTTGGCAAAGCTGCGGGCGGCCGTTTCTAAATTAGCTTCTGTAAAATCAGCCAGTTCGCCATAGGTTTTAATCATGCCTTCCAGCACGGCTTTGGCTTCCGGCTTGGCAAACACTTTATCCAAAGCTTCCTGTTCAAAGACAGGGGTTTCAAAGAAAAAGCGAATCAAATCCGGAATTTCCGTAAGCAGTTTATATTTTTCTTGTTCAAGCCCCACAATGCCTTCCAGCTGCGCGCGGGATACTTTGCTGATATCAATGCCTGCTTTTTCAATAAACGGCAGGGCATAATCAGTTAGCTGCGCAATCGGTGTTTGGCGGATATATTCGCCGTTCATCCAGTTTAATTTTTCCGGATCCATCACAGCAGGGCTCGGTTGGCAGCCGGAAATATCAAATTTTTCTTCCAGCTCGCCGGGAGCAAAAATCTGCTGCGAATCAGATGTCGCCCACCCCAATAGCGCCAAGTAATTTTTAAGTGCTTCGGGCAGGTAGCCCATGTTGCGAAATTCTACTACGTTGGTTGCACCGTGGCGTTTAGACAGCTTTTTACCGTCGGGCCCGTGAATCATAGACAAGTGTGCAAAAATAGCCTCCTTCCAACCCAGCGCGCGGTAAATTTGAATTTGCGCGGGGGTGTTAGAGATATGGTCATCCCCGCGGATGACGTGCGTCATACGCATGAGATGATCGTCCACCACCACGGCAAAATTATACGTCGGATAACCGCTGGTTTTTTGAATAACCAAATCGTACAAATCTTTGCTTGCAAATTTGACGTGTCCGCGGATTAAATCGTCCCACTCCACATCGCCTTCCGTCGGCATACGGAAACGGATGACGTACTTGCGGCCTTGGGCTTCTAATTCTTTTTGCTGCTCCGGCGTCAAATCCCGGCATTTGCCACTGTACTTCGGCGGGCGGTGTTCTGCCAAACATTTTTGGCGATTAGCTTCCAATTCTTCCTCGGTGCAATAGCATTTATATGCTTTGCCTTCGGCGATTAATTGGTCAATATATTTTTTGTAAATGCCTTGGTCGGCGCGGATAGCTTGGTAATACGGAGCATCAGGGCCTTTGTCGGTACCGTCCGGCATGGGGCCTTCGTCCCAATTGAGTTTCATCCATTGCATCCCTTCAAAAATAGCGTCCGTGGATGCTTGGGTGCTGCGTTCTTCGTCGGTATCTTCAATGCGAAGCAAAAATGTTCCTTTATTTTTTTTAGCAAATAAATAATTAAAAAGTGCGGTACGTACGCCGCCGATATGTAGAAATCCCGTCGGGGACGGGGCAAAACGAACTCTGACTGTCATAGTAATTCCTCGGTTGTAAATAAAAATCTCTATAGATATATTATACTTATTCTTGCAAAATGTTTTACAATAGAAATAGGGGTTTTTTGAGTTTATTATCTCTAAGTGAAAATTTATGAGCGCATTTTTTATTGTAGCTAGTCTTATTTTACTCATCATGCAAGTGTGTATCGGCCTATGGCTGTACTTTGCTTTTCCGGCCATTGGCTGGAAAATCCCGGCGGCAGCTGCGCCGCTGGTGCTGACAGTTTTTTTCCGTTGGGCTATGACCTATACCCGCACGCATTACGGCACGCTGGAAAGTATTATTTATTATGCAGCTTATATGTGGGCCGGCTTTGTATTTATTTTCTTTTCACTCATTATAATTTTTGCGCTGTTGCAAGCCCTGTGCGCGCTGTGCCATATTCCGGCGCGTCATATTTTAGGTCCGGTAAGCGTTGCGGTAATGCTGGCGGCGGCGGGCTTATCTATTTGGGGTGGATTTGCTGCTCCGAAGGTAAAACATATTTATGTAACTATCCCGGGCGCGCCCAAACTAACGGCAGCGCTGTTGTCAGACAGCCATTTAGGTGTGGGTGTGTCGCTCGCGCGTTTTGAAAGTGCGCTCAAGCGTATGCAGGCAGAAAAGCCTGATATTCTGCTCGTGCTAGGCGACGTTTACGAGTATGGTATGCACCCGAAAAAATACGCGCAGGCCTTGGCCAATTTTAAAACTAAATACGGCACGTATGGTGTGCTGGGCAATCACGAATATTACATGGGCTATCAAAACTCACTTAATTTTTACGAGCAAGCCAACATCACGCTCTTGCAAAACCAAGTGAAAGATTTGCCCGACGGCTGGCAGCTGATTGGCTTAAGTGACATCAAAATGGCCCGCGTCACCGCGGAAAAAGTGGACAAGTTGCTCGCGCAAACCGACCCCCAAAAATACCGCTTGCTCCTCAGCCACCAGCCGCTGCTTACCGAAACAGTAGCCGCGCATCAAATCCCGCTTATGATGAGCGGTCACACACACGCCGGACAGATTTGGCCGTTTAATTATTTTGTGAAATTACGATATCCCCACGCGTATGGCTTGTACCAAACCGGGCCTGCTTCGCAAATTTACGTCACGTCCGGGTTGTTTTACTGGGGGATGCCGCTGCGCCTGATGGCTCCGGCGGAAATACCGATATTACACATTAACTAAACATGAAAAAAACTGCGCTAGCTTTATTCATTTTCTTCTTCACCGCGGGCACGCTTTTTGCGCAAGCTCCGGCGGGTACTGCCGCGCCCAAACAGCCGGTGCGTTTTGAAGATTTATCTTTAAATGAACAAATCGGCCAAACGCTGACCGTATTTGTGGATATAGACAGTGCCGAAGTTTTCCGCCCGGTTATTGAAAGCGGACAGGTGGGCGGCGTGCTGATACAATGGGGTAATTATTCGCTTTCGCAAACGCGCGCACTCATTAATAAGTTGCAAAGCTGGGCCGCCAAAAGCCCGCACAAAATCCCGCTGCTTATTTCCATTGATTACGAAGGCGGCACAGTATATACCCCTATCACCCTGGGCTTTGATTATTTGCCTACTAATATGATGCTCGCCGCCGCCGGAGATGAAGACGCCACCGCTGCGCTGGCGTATTTAGCCGGGCAGGAGCTCAAGCGTGCCGGCGTGCATATTAATTTTTCCCCGGTGCTGGATGTAAACAGCAATCCGCATAATCCGATTATCGGCGTACGTTCCTTTGGCTCCGACCCGGAAAATGTGACCAAAATGGGCATCTCGTTCATGAACGGGTTTAAAGCAGCCGGTATTGTTAGCGTCATTAAACATTTCCCCGGGCACGGAGATACGTCCACCGACTCCCACTATCAAGTGCCGGTAGTCAAAGCGTCTGAGCAGGAATTGCAACGCACACATATTGCGCCGTTTGCGCAAGCCATACGCGCCGGAGCGCAAGGGGTCATGACCAGTCACGTCATTTATCCGGCCCTGGACGCAAAGCATATTGCCACTTTTTCTAAACCCATTGTGCAAGATTTACTGCGTACCAAATTAAATTTTAACGGCCTGGTGCTGACCGACAGTTTAGATATGAAAGCCGCCGCTCATTACGGCACAATTGCACAAGGGGCGGTGTGGTCTTTGCAAGCGGGGTCTGATATGATTTTGCTCGGGCGTTACATCAAGCCGCAAGCTACTGTGCAAAAAATCCAAACGCAAATTGCCGCTTCGCCCGATTTGCGCGCCATGGTCAAACAATCGGCTCGCAAAGTATTTGAACTGAAAAAACAGCTTGGTTTATTAAACAGCACCGCCGATACGCCCGCGCCCATTGACCAAGCGTACCGCACGCAGCTGGAGCAAATCAGCCGCCAGGCGGTTACGCTCGTGCGCGACCGTAAAAAATTATTGCCCTTTGCCCCGCAGCTGCCCAACGGACGCAAGCCGGTAGTGTGCGCGGTGTTTTTTGCGCCTTCACGCTTTGCAGACCAGCTGATGCCTTTTACCAAACCTTTCTTGGAAAAGGGCTGGACCATACGCAGCTACAATGCCGCCCTTACCCCTAAAGCCGTAGATGCCAAACGCGCGCGCGAGTGCGCTAAAGGAGCCGATTTGCTCGTCGTCACCAGTTTACAATGGGCCGACAAAACAAACATCAATCAAAAAAACACAATTCAAGCTTTGTTTGATGAAAACCCGCGCAATGTGTTTATCTCTACCATGAGCCCGTACGATATTCCCAATTATCCCAAGGCAAACACCGTACTGGCTACCTATGGCTTAAACAAATATGTCCTGCAAACAGCTGCAGACATTATCTTGGGTAATCAACCCGCACAAGGCAAATTGCCCATAGACCTGCCCGACGTAAAATAGCCCGTATTATAGCACTCCCGGCGGCCTAAAATAAAGCCCGCAAAAAATAGAACAAAATATAGAACATTTTATGCTATAATAAAAATATGAAACAATTACACCCCAAACAAAATGAGCTGCTGGAACTGCTCAAAAATAATATTTCCGATCCGCTGACCATGCAGGAACTGGCGGACCGCTTGGGCGTGAGCAGCAAGAGCGTGGCGTTTCATCATTTAAAACAGTTGGAAAAAAAGGGCTATTTAAAACGCAATCCCGATAACCCGCGCGATTATATTTTGCTCAAAGACCCGGAACGCAACGTGGTGTATTTGCCCATGTACGGGCAGGCCAAATGCGGCCCGGAAGGGACGCTGCTCTCCGGTCACCCCACGCGCGTCGTGCCTGTGGACCCGAGCATGATTTATTTTCCGGCGCGCAAAGGCTTTATGGTAGAAGCAAAAGGCGACTCTATGGAAAACATTATCGCCCCGCGCGATTGGCTGATTGTGGAGCAGAACCGCTGCCCGCGCCAGCGCGATATTGTGGTGTGCGTCAACCAAGGCGAAGTGATGGTCAAACGCTTTAACCAAGACGGCGAAAACATTATTTTGGAGTCACAAAATAAAAAATACTCCCCCATTTTGGCCGACCGGGAGAGCTTTCACGTAGAAGGCATTGTGCGCAGTATCATTAAGCGCAATTTTTAACCGCTTTATCCCGGCTCTGCGGGATAATAAGAATAACCTCACCCCCGGAGCTTTTGCCCCGGGGGTTTTTCAACAAAAAGCCCGGCGATACACCGGGCTGATGGCAAGGATTTGCCACGGAGGCATACTGCTAGAATTTATATCCGATACGAGCCAACACGGACACATATCCGAGATCTGCTTTTACGTCAATATTTTCATAGAAAGTAGCTTTGTATTGCGTAAAATTATAGCGACCTTCTATCCCTAGGACCACTCTATCACTGATATCTCCCTCTACACCGACACCCGCATACATGGCAAAGCTCCCGGAAGTGTGAGAATCCGAAAAAGAATTTCCCGATACAGACACGCTATCTTTCATGTGAGCAAGGGCAAGACCTAATCCTATCGGCACATAAAAACGGAATTGGTCAGCAGGGTTGGCATAGAGACGGCCGGCCAACATAAACTGATGTATATCTCCTTTCACTTCTTCTTTTATACCATAATACTCCGTCTTTTCTCCTGCATAAAAGCCGCTTATTTCCAACCCTAATGCAGCAGAGTCCGTTACGGAGTACAAGCCAGACACGCCCCACATAAACCCGCTTTTGACATTATCTTTCATATCATAGGACACAGGAATTCCGCCACCCAGCTCCAAAGACAGCATCCCATTTCCTTTGTGAATACCATATCCTTCTTGCCCGGATTTGTAAGCCGGGGAGCTAACAGTATGTTTGCTTTTAGAAAGGCTTTTGTTTCCTGTCGGTTGCGCTACATATTGCGCACATACAGGCCATGCCAACAACATCACTACCAAGATACTTGCTAATTTCTTCATAATTTTCTCCTTGCTATAAAATGTGGTACAACAAAATTTTGTTTTTTCGCGCCCTCCCCGGGTCCCTGCGTACAAATTTAGCCGTAAAAAACGGCCGCCTAACGCAAGTCTAATCGAGTTACTTGCCATTAAACAGCCGTAGTACCTATTCCGTTGAATAGATACATTCGGCAGAAGATAATCGGCTCATGACTTCCTTTTATCTTCTGCCTAAACCAGCTATTTTTGGACTCGATTAGACTTTGGGATTCCCCAAAGAACTCCTATTCCTCATAGGATTCCAAAAACAGATAAATTGTAATAAACCGTTTTTATGTAAACAGTTTAGGTACGTCTATTATTCTCCTCTTACCTATCTGTATTGTAACAAAATCTTGCAGGAAATACTATTTATTTTTTCTTTCCTTGTTTTTGCAGGAAAGCGTGCAATTTGTCCAGGGTTTCGCGGCTGACAGTGTGTTCCATTTTGCAGGCGTCAATGTCGGCCGTTTTGGCGCGCACCCCTAGCACATCCGTCAAAAAAGAACTTAAAATCACATGGCGCGCCTTGACGTCTTGCGCGGTGCGGCGGCCTTTAGCCGTAAGCTTGACCCCTTTGTACGGCTCGTGCAGCAAATAACCTTTTTCTGCCAGTACGCGCAGCGCACCCGTTACACTAGGTGTCTTGACACCGAGCAAATCCCGCACGTCTGTCACGCGCGCGAGGCCGTCCTCGTTCTCTGCCACCATAATGGCTTCTAAATAATCTTCCATGTTGGAACTTAAATGCGCCACTTGCCGCCCCCTTGGTCCAAACTTTAGGTTAACTAACTTTTTTATATCATAACATATTCCCGTGGTTTTGTACGGCTTTTTTATTCTGAAATATGGCTTGATTTCTTTTCATTTGTTGCTATAATAGAAAGAGAGATAAATAAGGAGGATGTATGGATATCAAGCAATATACTAATGACTTTCTAGACCGCATTATCCGCCGCGACCCTGCTCAAAAAGTATTTCAGCAGGCCGTAAAAGAAGTAATCGGCACGTTAACTCCTGTCTTAACCCAAAACCCAAAATATATACAAGAAAAAGTATTAGAGCGTATCGTAGAGCCGGAGCGCATGATTATTTTCCGCGTGCCGTGGCGCGACGATAAAGGCGAAATACAAGTCAACCGCGGTTTCCGCGTGCAATACAACAGCGCGCTCGGGCCGTACAAAGGCGGTATCCGCTTTCACGAAACAGTGACGGCAGACTCTCTTAAATTTTTAGCTTTTGAACAGACGTTTAAAAACTCCCTGACCACCTTGCCGCTTGGCGGCGGAAAGGGCGGCTCGGACTTTGACACCCGCGGCAAAAGCGACAATGAGGTAATGCGTTTCTGCCACTCTTTTATCAATGAATTGTACCACCACATTGGCTATCACACTGATATTCCCGCCGGAGATTTAGGCTGCGGCGCGCGCGAAATCGGCTATATGTTCGGCCAGTACAAAAAATTAACCAACGATTTCACAGGCGCTTTTACCGGTAAGAAACCCAACTGGGGCGGCAGCCTCTTACGCCCGGAAGCCACCGGTTACGGCGTGGCATACTTTGCGCAAAATATGCTGGCGACGCGCGGCGATGGCTTAAAAGGCAAAACCGCTATCGTGTCCGGCACGGGCAACGTGGGCACCTTTGCTATTGAAAAGCTGACGCAGCTGGGCGCAAAAGTGGTGGGCTGTATGGATTATGATGGCAGCATTTATGATAAAGACGGCATTGATGCCGAAAAGCTGGCTTTTATCAAAGACCTTGTGTTTGTGCGCCGCGGCAGCTTGAAGGAATATGTCAAAAAATTCCCCAAGGCAGAGTTCCGCCCCGGCAAAAAAACGTGGGATATTCCGTGCCAAATTGCGTGTCCGACCGCGTGCGAAAACGAGCTGCACACCGAGGATGCCAAGCTGCTGCTTAAAAACGGCTGCATTTGTTTGACCGAAGGCTCCAATATGCCCTGCACGCCGGGCGCGATTGACGCGTTCCAGGATGCCGGAATTTTATATTCCCCGGGCAAAGCTTCTAATGCCGGCGGGGTGGCGGTATCCGGTTTAGAGATGACGCAAAACAGTATGCGCATTTATTGGACGCGCGAGGAAGTGGACCAATATTTGCAAAAAATTATGCGCGATATTCACCAGAACTGTTTGCAAGCGGCAGAAATGTTTGGCTTAAAAGGCAATTATATGGCAGGGGCCAACATTGCAGGCTTTATCAAAATAGCAGACGCCATGATAGACCAAGGCCTTGTCTAATTCATGGCTCGCTGTGTGATTTGCTAAAATAAAAATATGAAAGTCATTATTAATATTGACGGCGGCAGCCGCGGAAATCCGGGCCCGGGAGCTTCGGCCTATGTGATCAAAGACGTGTCCGGCAACATATTGGCGCAGGAAGGCTATTTTATGGAGCATTGCACCAACAATCAGGCCGAATATACCGCGCTGCGTCTGGCGCTGATTAAGGCGGCAGAACTGCACGCAACGGAGCTGGAAATTATTTCGGACTCCTTGCTGCTGGTCAAACAATATATAGGCGAGTATAAAATTAAAAATGCCGATTTAGCCGCGCGCATGGCGGAAATTAGGCAGCTGGCGCAACCTTTTGCTATTCAAATCCGCCACGTGCTGCGCCATTTAAACAAAGAGCCGGATGCACTGGCTAACAAAGCCATGGATATGAAGCAATCAGTAGGGTTTAATCCGATTGAAAATTTAAATCCGCCCCTGCCGGCGCCTGTTTCCAAACCGGTAGACAATATCGTCAACGGGGTAGCCGTCAAACCGGTTGTGCGCAAAACGTCCAAAGATAAAAAGCAAACGCCGCAGCCGTCTTTATTTGATACGATTTGACAGCCCAGAGAGCCGCTCCCGTTTAACCGGGGGAGGAACTTCCGGACTCCACAGGGTAGCGCGCCACTTGAAAGAGTGGGTTGTGTGGGGTAACAGCCACGCAAATGGAAAGTGCCACAGAAAACAAACCGCCTTCGGGCAAGGGTGAAAAGGTGCGGTAAGAGCGCACCGCGCAACAGGTAACTGGTGCGGCAGGGTAAACCCCGCGCGGAGCAAGGCCAAGCCGGTCCATAGGTGTCCCGCCTTCGTGACCAAGTAGGCCGCTTAGAGTAATGGTTCTCACGGTAGATTTCTACCGACAAAATCTGGGGTATGGGCTGTCATTCTTTTTTATTCTAACTGTCAAGGTAATTTGTAGTGCATGAGACCGGCCCCACTATCAAAGGGATCCGTTCCACCTATACTGGCACAAAACTTATTACCAAGTGTATCATCTTTGGAAATAGTACAATACAAAATATCTTTATGCGAAGGATAATCCAAAAAGTAACGTAGTCCCACAACAGGACCTTTGCTCAAACGGCAATATAGCTCGCTCGTCGCTTCCTCACTACCAAAACGATAACGGCAAACATAGGTTTTTCCAATAACACTACCTGCCGAATTATCAAATGTTCCCACTAAACCAAGTTCCAAATCTCCTAACGAAGATGGATAAGTCCCGTTAGCTAATTTATACTGGTCCGCGGCATCTTTTAAATGTCGCATGGCCACCTGCACTTGCACAAAACGCGCCTTTAATACCGCAAGTTGGTATTGCGGCAGCGCAATGGCGGCGAGTATGCCGATAATGAGTACCACGACTAATAATTCAATCAGCGTAAACGCTTGTTTCATGTTTTTTCTCCTTTGCCACACTATGGGTCACCCCATGCGGGCGCAATGTCTTTTTGTCCCCGCGGACCGAAGTTTATTTTGCTTTTAGACAACCCTTTCTTTTGTGAGTGGCTACTCGGAGTGTTAACCACGAACAAAAAAAGAAAGTATAAAAGCAAAATAAACGAGCACATAGGCCGTAGGGCACGCGGGAGACCAAAAGACTTTGCTCCCGCATAGCGGTATTGTATCAAAAAAAAAAAACAAGTCAAGCCCTATGTTTGGGTTCAGATACATGTGAGACTGGATCACCAAACAGAGATCGTCGTTACCTAATCTGT
>CAJOLM010000031.1 GCA_905235355.1 uncultured Elusimicrobiales bacterium | reverse complement strand
TTTGACTAATTAAAAAGGGTTATAAAAAGATTAGCTTTCGTCCGGGACAAAGAGTCTCAAATGTGTTGATCCAGTCTCACATGTATCTGAACCCAAACACAAGCCTTGACTTGTTTTTTTTTTTTTTGATACAATACGGGGGTATGGTAGTAAAATTACAACAGGAGAAATGTTATGAAAAAAGCATTTACACTTATTGAATTATTAGTTGTCGTACTCATTATCGGCATATTGTCCGCCATTGCGCTGCCGCAATACCGCTTGGCGGTAGCGAAATCTAAATTTGCCAATATGTATAGCGTGGCAAAAACGTATGTGCGCGCGGCGGAAGTGTACCGCGTGGAAACCGGGGAGTGGCCGGCAAGTTTTGACGTGCTGGCGATTGATATGCCTGGCGGCAGCACAGTAGATACGCCAATGGCAAATACCTGTGCTACCAATAACAGTATGTATTGCTGTGTAGGAATACACTCTGACGGTTATCAAGACGCCGGGATTGTTTGTGGGGACACAAACTACCAATATGCCTACGAGTATAAACATGTAGATAAAGGAAATTATTGTATAGCCAAGGCGGATACTTTTGCAGAACAACTCTGTAAAAGCATAGGAGGAACTTTTCATAGGCCTTTCAATTTACCTGCCCCAACAGGGCACAAAACAGGGTACAAACATTATTCTTTTCCGGGTTTTTAGGGGGGTTACATCTTGAAATCTTCGCCTAAATATAGGCGGCGGGCATTGGGGTCGGTAATCAAAGTATCCTGATTGCCCTCTACCAAAATTTTGCCGTCGTAAATCAGATACGCACGCTCCGTAAGCGGCAAGGTTTCGCGCACGTTGTGGTCGGTAATCAATACGCCGATGCCTTTGTCCTTGAGTTTAAAAATCATCTGGCGCAAATCTGATACGGTGATGGGGTCAATACCTACAAACGGCTCATCCAGCAGAATAATTTTAGGATTACTAATCATGCAGCGGGCAATTTCCATACGGCGTTTTTCGCCACCGGAAAGCGTCCACGCTTTTTGTTTAGCCAGTTTGGTAAGGCCAAATTCTTCCAGCAGTTCATCCACGCGGCGTTTTTGGGCTTGTTTATCATCTGAAATGCGTTCCAGTACCGCGAGCAAATTTTCTTCTACCGTCAGCCCTTTAAAAATGGTCGGTTCTTGCGCCAAATACCCCAGGCCGTGGCGCGCGCGCTCATACATGGGCAGCGGGGTGACTTCTTCATTGTCAATAAATACGCGGCCTTGGGTCGGACGGATAAAGCCTACCATCATGTAAAACGTGGTTGTCTTTCCAGCACCGTTGGGACCGAGCAGCCCCACAATTTCGCCGGATTTGACGTGAAGATCCACGCCCTTTACCACTATGCGGTCTTTGTATGCTTTGACAATTTGTTCGCTGCGCAGTTCCATAAATCGTTCCTAGAAATTTTTATTTGCCGCCGAGCTGCTGATTGCGTCTGACACTACCCAACCCTGTACTTGGCCTTGCAAGTGTAAATTGTGGGTGGTGGTGTCGGCCTGCACCTCGTCAGCTATTATAGCAAATGTGCCGTTGTCGGTGTTCCCTTGAGCCAGCGGCCGGTCCCCGGCGGCGCGTGCCTGGCGGGACACTCCGTCATATTCCATCATATGCGCGTGCAAGGTGTAATCATTGTTAGAGGCTTGCGCCTTGCCCTGTAGCAGTGCATACTGGTCTTTTTGACGGGCTAAAATGCGGTTAGCGCGCAAGGTGTTTACTTGCCCTTGCAAATCTTTTTGCTGGATTTCCGCACGCCCGGTCAGCTCATAAATTTCAGTTTCCGTATCAAAATCTATCCGCTTGGCCCAGGCGGTGATTACTTCTTTTTGTGCGTTTGTATAAATTACTTTCACGCGTTTATTGCCAGCAGCTTGTGCACGGCCCTTTCCGGTTTGATAATTGTAGGACACGTTATCTGCATACAATTCATACCAAGAGCCGTCGGGTTCGTTTTTGCGCACATACATGGAGTTTTGGGCAGAAATTTTGTTTTTATCGCGTTGCGAAAGCACATACCCGGCGCGAAACACATAGACGTCACTATCATACTTTACATTACCTTGAAATTCTTCTTCATGTGTGTCTTGGTGCACAATCCAACTGTCGCTGGACACCACGCCGCCTAGGGTATCGGGCATGGTAAAAGTAGGCTTTTTTTGCTCGGCTTTCTGCTGGGTGTTGGCTTGCACGGCAGCGGCGGTGTCGGGCACTTTGATTTCAGGCGCTTGTTTATCCGTAAGAGAAAAACAACCGCCCAGCAGCAGGGTGGCTGCTCCGAGTGAAAATAGACCCGCCGCGCGCCTCATTTGACACCTTCCCGCAGTTCGTCGGGGTTAAGCGGCAGCTCGGTGCTTTGCTTTTTAAATTCAATTTTGCGCAGCTTGGAATCGGTTTCAATGCCGGCTTTGGCGGTTACTTTGGTATTACCGCGGGTGACGAGCGTTTTTTTGTCTGACCACACGCGGTCTTTGTCAATGTCATAGAAAAAACGGTCTGTGGTCAACACTGCATCTTGCAAGAAAGATTCTACGCGTGCATTTCTTTCAATAGTCACGAGTTTTTTGCTGTAATCTAATATGCCTTGCTCGCCGGTTACTTGGGCACTGTCTTGTCCGTTTTCGCGCAACAGCAAACGCGGATGAAACAGCACGGCATGCTGCATATCTTCAAAATCTACTTCGTCTGCGTGCAAGATCCATTTGTTTTGGCTGTCTTTAGATTCAAATAGGCTGACTTGTCTGGCGCGTTGCATATCGCCTTCGTCGGGAGAAAAGTTTTCTTTTTCTCCGTTACAGGCGGCTACGCATACGCAAGCAATTAGGGTTACCAGCCATTTGTTCATGCTTTTTTATCCAAGAGCGCAATAAATTCAATGAGATCTTTCTCGTCAATGATACCCACGACTTTGCCCGTTTTATCCAGCACGGGGATATTATCTACATGGGTAGAGTGAATCATTTTGGCGGCTTCAATAGCGGGCGCGGTATCTAAAATGTGATAGGGCTTGGGCGTCATTACTGCGGTAATAGACTGGTGAATAACCGCCTCGTCCTGTTGCAATTTGCGGCGCAAATCTCCGTCGGTAAAATAGCCAAGGAGTTTGCCTTTTTTGTCCACAATGCTCACGGCTCCGGTGCCCAGTTTGGTCATGGTAAATAGCGCATCTTTAACAGTGGCTTTGTTGCCGATAGTGGGATTATTTTTTCCTTTGCGCATTAAATCGCTGACGTGCTGCGTCAGCAGTTTTCCCAAGGAACCGCCGGGGTGAAAAAGGGCAAAATCTGTTTTTTCAAAGTGTTTTACCTGCATCAAACATACAGCCAGTGCATCTCCAACCGCCAGCGTGGCAGTGGTGGAAGCAGTAGGAGCTAAATTGTAGGGGCAGGCTTCACGGTCAATATAAATCTTGATGTGAATATCAGACATGAGGGCCAGCTTGGAATTTTCATGTCCGGTCATGGAAATAATGGTCAGTTTGCGGCGTGCTAGAGAGGGGAGAATTTTATTGATTTCTTCTGTTTGGCCGGAATAAGAAATAGCCAAAATAACGTCCCCGCTCATGATCATGCCCAAGTCCCCGTGCAAGGCTTCCACCGGATGCACGAAGAAAGAGGGCGTGCCGGTAGAAGCTAACGTGGCGGAAATTTTGCGGCCGATCAGCCCGCTTTTGCCAATGCCCAATACGACCACGCGGCCTTTTGTTTCGGCGCACGCTTTGACGGCGCGGATAAACCCGTCATCTAAACTTTTGCGTGATAAAGCCAGCGCTTTATGTTCCACATCTAATACGTGGCGGGCTGTTTTCAAAATGGATGTAATATTGTATTTCATTTGTGTTCCTCCGTGAATTTCCACGGCATGGTTTCAGGGGCCGGATTTCTCTTTTGATACGGCAGCGGCAAACTGCGCTGAACGTATGCTCCTATAAACAGAGCTGCTACACATAGCACCAGTAAAATGACCAAGACTTTTATATGCCACTTAAGCGTTGGGATAAAAGGCTCGGTCATAATGCACCTACTTAAATTTTTTGACCAAGGCATCAATTTGCGCCAGCTCACGCGTCATCTTGGTCACTTGCTTCATGTCTAATGAGTTCGGTCCGTCGGACAAGGCTTTTTTCGGATTTGGATGCGCTTCAAAAAACACACCCGCAATCCCTAGGGCGGTGGCGGCTTTCGCTAACACCGGAGCCAGCGCGCTATTGCCGCCTGTAGCGGTGCCTAAAGCGCCCGGTTTTTGCACCGAGTGTGTGGCATCAAAAATTACAGGATAGCCAAATTGTTTCATCATTTCTAATGAGCGCATATCCACCACTAAATCTCCGTAGCCAAAACTGGCACCGCGCTCGGTAAGCAAGATATTGTGATTGCCTTGGGACTCAATCTTTTTAATCACCTGCTCCATGGCAGCCGGCGCTAAAAACTGTCCCTTTTTTACATTGACCGCCTTGCCGGTAGCGGCGCAAGCCAGCACCAAATCCGTCTGGCGGCAGAGAAAGGCCGGGATTTGTAGCATATCGGCTACTTGGGCTACTTCTTCGGCTTGCCACGGCTCATGCACATCCACCACTAGCGGAAGGCCGGTAATTTGTTTGGCTTTTTGTAAAATTTCCAGCCCTTTGGTCAGTCCCGGCCCGCGGTAGGCAGACAGCGAGGTGCGGTTGGCCTTGTCAAAAGAGGCTTTTAAAATATACGGGTGCCCGGTTTTGGCAATAATTTGTTTAAGCGTTTTGGCGGTATCAATATAATGCTTTTCGCCTTCAATGACGCAAGTACCCGCCAAAAACACGAGCGGACGGGTATTAGAAATGGAAATAGAACCGATTTTAACTGTTTTTTGCATACTTACATAATAGCAAATTTGCTATTCCTCTATCGTTAGTAATGAATGGTGTAAGCGTCTTGCCCCTCTACTTGGGTATCAGGGCCGTCATCTTGCTGAGCTTGGCTTTGGCAGAAAGAGTCCCCCGCTGCATTTAAGGGTACGCAGACAAGCTTATCAAAATTATTTTGCGTAGCCAGGAAATATTGAATATGTTGGTTCGTCTGGCGCGGGTGAAATTCCGCTTCCCAGCATAATTCCGATCCTTCTTTAATGCGGCATACCAGAGATACCATAAAATATTTCATGGGATTATTTTCGTTAGTATTATTCATGTGGCGATTGGCTTGTGCTTGCGTCAGCGGATTGTTGCGCAGGAAACGTTTGCTATGCCCCCACCAAATGACTGCTTCCGACGCACGCGCGCTTTGCACGGCGTTTTGATAATACGGCAGTGCCAGCACCGTCAAAATAGCCACAATGACCACGACCACTAATAATTCCAGTAAAGTAAAACCTTTATGATTAGTTGTTTTTTTCATATTATTTTTCCTGTAATAAGTGATGTATTTTATTTTTCAAATCTTCGTCTGAAATTTGCAGCCCTAAAGACCACGCCGCTGTCTGCAGCACCTGATGTACAATGCTTTCTAAAGAGGCGGCAAATTGCGCCACGCTGTAATTTTCGTCTAGGCGTACATAATCTTCCAGCACGGTGGCATTTTGTTTGCCAAAAAAGGCACGCAAACTGCGGGTGTTGCTGAGTTTTAAACGCACATACAAAGGTCCGCCAAAAGAAAGCTGCTGTATAAAACTGCGCGCGCTGCGCATAAATTTAACCGTATGTTGCGCAAATGCCTCAAAATCTACTGCGCGGGCCGCGTGCCCGTTAAAAGAAACCGGCTGCGCGATATTGCATTTACTCATCAATAAACCGTAGTCGTTTAGTTCTAGCATACGGTGATTGGATGAACCGTCAATGACCGCCAGCCCGTCTTGTACGGGCTGCAATTTCATGGTGCTTTCGTCCACTAAATCCGCCGCGCACGTATGCAGCAAATCAGGCAACTTTTTAAAGGATACCAGCGGCTCTTGCGGGTACAAAGGCAGCACCGCCAGCGTCGCCACGCTTAAAGAAAGGGGATCTACATTTTTGGTCTTTAAATAATTTTCAAAATGGCTTTCTGCTTTGTCGTACAGGATATGGCGCAAGCGTTCGGATTTTTTGCGGTGATTAAGCAGCCAGGGCAATCTGTCCGGGTGGACAATGGCTTCGGGGCGGCTGCTTTGCCCCGTGCGAATATAGGCGCGTTTTAAGCTGCCCACCAAGTGCGGGGTCAAATTGCTTTGCGGGATATTGATGATGACAAACATACGTTGCCCGTCGCGGCTGATGCAGGTATTGATATCCACAAAGACGACCGGGTCAATGTAAGTTTGGATAATATCTTCAATGCTGTTGCGCATTTTTTCGTGATAGGCAATGCCGGTGAAGGGGGGGCGGGGCTTGTCATTTTTATCGTCGTTGACGCCCAAAATAATCGTGCCGCCCATGGCATTAGCAAAAGAGGCAATCACCTTGGCAAATTTCTCTTTATTTTTAGGCAGCAGATATTTGTAATCTAATTGTTTGCCTTCCGGGATTTGCCGCTTGCAAAAAGCGACTACGTCATCAAAGGTTACATCGTGTATCGGTTTATCAAAAAACATACACTCGCTCCTATATCGGCCCGCGCAACAGGCGTATATTTTTTATTATAATAAAAATAAGGCGTTTAGAAAGGATAATTTTATGCAGGAAAGAAATACCCCCAGTTACGCGGGCGCGGCCCATACCGCGCTGCTGCCTTGGGTAACCGAAAAATTTATTGCCGCTGCCCCGCAAGTGGCGGCCCAGGCCTTGGCCGGGCTGGCTACCCATGAGGCCCTGGCACTGCTTAAACCGCTGAAAGCAGAGCGCATTATTTCGTGCCTAAATTTGATGCCGGCTGACAAAGCGGCTGCGGTGCTGCGGCGTTTGCCGTCGCGCCAGGCCGCGCATATCCTTTCACGGTTAGACATCAAGCAAGCCGGGCTGCTGTATCAGGCTTTATCTACGCCGCAGCGCGAAAAAATGAACACGCTGCTGGATAAATCTTTTGTGCAGGCTTTGCAACATAGCCAAGATTGGCCGGCAGGCAGTGTCGGTACGCAACTGACGCGGGATTTTTTATCCTTTAAAACAGAAACGCCTATATCTGAAATGATAGGTAAGCTGAAAACGTTACCGCGCAAAAAATTACCCGTGGCTTGTTTGGTGCTAAGTAAAGACGGCAAAGCCAAAGGGTTTATCCGAACGGCGGAGCTGGCTTTTTATCCGGTTAATTCGTTGGCGGGCTCTATTATGACAGATGTCAAATCGCTGATCGCAACGCAAGAAGTAGCACAGGCGCAAATGCTTATTGAGCAAGGGCAGCCGCTTGTGCCGGTGACAGATGCTCAAGGCATGGTGCTGGGGGTAATTACCCAGCAAGAAGTATCTGCCGCTGCACCTGCTGCCAAAAAGAAACGCTTTAGCTGGTTTTAAATTTCCTTATAATAAAAACCCCCGCTGAAAAATTACGGTCATCCTAAATTTATTTTAGGAGTCTTACTAAAATCAGCGGGGGATTTTTTTGCATTTTTGTGACGGTAAAAATAGGGCTTGACTTTTTTTTTTGATACAATACGAGATGTCGGACTAAATAAAAATGTCATCCTGAGGAGTTTTTGCTCAGGATCTCTACCTTAAAAAAGCGGTTGAGGTCCCCGATACCAACCCTCGGGGACGACCGAATCAAATAAAGATGTCATTCCCGAAATTTGTAATCGGGGATCTCGTCCTTATTTAAAATGGAAGCGGTTGAGGTGCTGAGCAGAAACCTCTCAGCACGACACATTAAATGAAAGGAGAAAATATGGAAAAACAAAATAGAAATATACATAAGAATCATTCCCGAGTGTCTTTATCGGGAATCCCAACCTTATTGAAAATGAAAGAGGATGAGACCCCCGATACCAACTTTCGGGGGTGGCATCAGGCATTCACACTTATTGAATTATTAGTCGTGGTCCTCATTATCGGTATCCTCGCCGCCATTGCCTTGCCGCAATATCAAAAAGCGGTGCTAAAAGCGCGCTATATGCAGTTAATGGTGCTGGGTGATGCTATTCAAAAAGCTGAAGAAGTATATTATTTGGCAAATGGTAAATATACCAATAATTTAGATGAATTGGATATTTCGGTGCCCGCTAATGCAAAGTATGGTGTGTTCCCTGATGTCCGAGAAAATGGAGATGCTGCTGTGTTGATGCGCTTATATCCGTTTAAATTGGATTACGTGATTTATTTTGAACATCATAGTACCGGGCCAAGGCGTGAGTGCCGCGCCCGCGATGGGGCCAGCGAAACAGAACTCAACGTATGTAAAAATCTGACTAATAATAACATAGGTACAGAAGTCCCTGGCGATGCGACTTATTATATATTTCTCTAGATATATCACCTTACATCAAAAAACCCCGCCGGTTGGCGGGGTTTTTTGTATAAGACAGAATTTATTTAGCGACTTCTTCTGCTTGCAAGCGTTTATCAATGGCTGCTTGGATTTTGGCTTCTTTTTTGGCCTTAGCAGCATCTAATTGCTTTTGCAAGCGGGCCAGCTCTTCGTCTTGCTGGGTTATTTCCTGTTCCACCTGTTCGCGTAATTCTTCGCGGCGTTGGGCCAGTTGCTCCTCTTGCAATTGTTTCACCTGTGCTTCTTCTTCAGCCAATTGTGCCTGTAAAGCTTGGACTTCTTCCAATTTTTCTTGGGCTACGGCTTCTGCTTCAGCCTGCAATTTAGCCTGTTCCTCGTTGGCTAATTCTTGCGCTTTGGCGCGCGCTTGCAGTTGCTGTTGCAATATGGTACTCTTTTTGACTTGCAGAATGGTCATGACTGAAGAATTCGGCATATTTTCAGCCGCCAAGGCAAAGGCATCTTTACCTTGATTATTGACGGCGGTCAGATCTACATCTTGTTTGACCAAAATCAGCGCTGCTTTTTCATTTTTGTTTTTAATGGCATGCATCAAAGCAGTGTTGCCCGCATTATCTTGCAAATCAATATCGGCTCCGTTGGTGACCAGCCACTGCAAGGCCTCGGTGCCTTTAGCGGTGGTGTACATTAGTCCGGTACGGAACTGCTCATCAGTAGAATTGAGCGAAAAACCTTTTTTGTGCAAGAACTGCATAGACGGTATGCTCTGTGCTTGGGCGGCAATGATGAATAGGTTTTTACCTTGATTATCTACCACATTGATGTCGGCCCCCATGCGAAGCAGGTGGTTCATCAAAGAGGTTTGCCCATTGGCAGCAGCATAAAACATAGCTGTGCGGCCATAGCGGTCTTTTTGTTCAATGTTAGCGCCTTCACGCACTAGCAGTTTAGCAGTGCTTTCTTGTCCGGCAGCAGAAGCAGAGGCTAATGCAGAAAGCCCCGTCAGCGGATTTTGATAATTGATGTTTGCTCCGTGAGAGAGTAAGACTTTAATATTATCGGTGCTGCCGCTTTGGGCTGCATAAATAAGCGGCGTGTTACCTGTATTATCCGGGATGTTAACAGCTGCCGGATTGCGTTTGACCAGCGTTTCGGTCAAGCGGCGGTCATTGGTTTGCATGGCATAGATAAGTGCCGTTTTACCCAGATCGTCTTTGGCGGTAGAATCGGCGCCGTTTTCAAGCAGATAATCTACTACAGAGCGTTGACCGGAAGCGGCCGCAGCAATCAGCGGCGTAACGCCATAGCTAGAGGTTAAATTAATAGAGGCGCCGCCATCTTCTACGAGTAATTTTACAATGGCTAAATCTCCTTTTTCAGCCGCTGTGGTCAGCGGAGTAATACCGGCATAGTTACGCTCATTGACATCTACGTTTGCATAAATTAAAGTACGTACGCGGTCTGCATCGCCCGTTTTGGCAGCGCGCACTAATGAGGTATCATACACATATTTTGTTTTAGCAAGCCCCTTTTCGTCTTGTTCGCGGGTACCGAAAATAGTACCCCGGTAAATGTCCCCTTCACCATTATTTCTTTCCGTAGACGGAGTACCTAATACGTGCCCGCGGTAGGTGTCTTGATTGGCATTTTTGTCTTTTTGAACTCCTAATACATGTCCGCGGTAAATGTCGCCCGGAACGCTGGAACGAGCAGCTTCTTGTTCGGCAGAAAGTCTTTTCTGCGCGGCAGTTTGGGTATCGGCTGCGGGTTCTAGTCCGCCGATATAAACAGGTTTGCCGTCAATATAAATAATGTCCGGCTCATCTGCGGCAAAAGCAAAAGGAACGGCTAGTAAAGATAAAAGCAACGACAAGTGTAATTTTTTCATATGGTATCTCCTCCAATGCTTATATTATAGCAAGAGAAAAGAAATTTTGACACATATTTTTTAAAATCTTTATTGGGGTTTTTGTTGTATAACTAAAAAGGGTTACTAAAAAATAGTGTGAAAATTTTTTGCAATTTCCGTCCGTGGGTTGGTATCATAAATATATAGCTTTCTCCCCCAGAACCATTCGATTTACCCCCCGAATGGATTCTGACAAAGAGCAGAGAACATCCCTCTGCTCTTTTTTGGTCTAATAGAACTTTGTGTTGGTAACAGTATCTAATTTAGGGATTCAGACAGTAACTTTTTTATCAGTTTAATCCGTCTTTCTCTGATTAACCCCGAA
>CAJOLM010000030.1 GCA_905235355.1 uncultured Elusimicrobiales bacterium | reverse complement strand
ACATTTACAACATACTTTTTTATCATACCTGTCTCCAAAAATAATATTAAATCATTTCTAGGACCGTATTACCAACAAAAAGTTCTATTAGGCCAAAAAATTTTTTCTGACGATAAAAAAGCCACCCTAATAGGGTGGCCTCGTCTTGCTGCGTGCTACATTGCAACAAAGATTATAAACTTTCAAATAGTGCCAGCGCCGCAGCTGCCGTCTGTTCCATGCTGTAATATTGATACGCACCCAACCGGCCTAAAAAGTACACGCCGGGCAGTTTTTGGGCATCTGCCAAATACCGGGCATACAAGGCAGCATTTTGCGGGTTTTCAATCGGATAGTATGGGTCGTTTTCGCCGCGTTTAAACGCCTGCGGAAATTCTACCGAAATAACAGTATGTGGCGTTTTTTCATCCAAGAAATACTTGTGCTCGCAAATGCGCGTAAAATCAACATCATTTGGATAATTGACCACCACTGCCGGCTGATAATATTCCGTCTCTTTTTGCTCTATTTGAAAACGCAAACTGCGGTAGGGCAGCTCCCCGTATTTGTAATCAAAAAACGCGTCAATAGACCCCGCATAAAACAAGCGGTCATATTGCACGGTATTTTTAATGGTAGAAAAAGGTGTTTGGAGCCGCACGGTAATAAGCGGGTGGTGCAGCATATTTTCCACCAGTTTTGTGTACCCCTTCGCCGGGATAGCCTGGTACGTGTCTTGGAAATATCCGTCCTTGCGGCTGACCAAAATTGGCACGCGCGCCATAACACCCGGGGCTATTTTTTCAGGTGAAACACCCCACTGTTTAAGCGTGTATTTTTCAAAAATTTTTTCATATACATAGCCACCTAAAAATTGTAAATCCGGGTCTGTTTCGCCGCGCAATTTCATCACAGGCACTTTGGTCCCATGGCCGTATTTTTCCACCAGTTTGTTTTCTAAATGCTGCGCTAACTCTTCCGGAAATACCTGCCGCAAGCTGTTTAAATTAAACGGCAGCGATACATATTTATCCTCTATCCGCGCAAGCGGCTTTAAGCAAAAAGGATGCCAGGCGGTAAACTGGCTGAGATAATCCCATATTTTTTGATTACTGGTATGGAAAATATGCGGGCCGTAGCGGTGCACGGTAATGCCGCAAGAGTGTTTGAAGTCATACATCATACCGGCGATATGGTCCCGGCTGTCTATGACCAGCACTTCTTCTTTAAGCTGGCTAGCCAGACGCTCGGCCAATACCGCGCCAGACAGTCCGGCCCCCACCACTACATTTTTTATTTTTTCCATAGATATTTAGAGGGATTTTCGGTCCCCAAAACGCAATCGGTAGCTGCCCCAACGCCCTTAATATTTTCTATTTTCTTCCCATTTCCAAGCGGTGGCAATAATGTCCTCAATGTTCATATATGTAGGCATCCAACCCAGCACTGTTTCGCCTTTGCCTTTGGCTGCATACAATTCGGCCGGGTCTCCGGCACGGCGCGGCGCCAGTTCCACCGGGCATTTTTTTCCGGTCACTTTTTCCGCAGCAGAAATGATTTCTTTGACAGAGGTTTTAACCCCGGTACCCAAATTAATATATCCGCTGTATTGGTCTAATTTTTCAAGTGCCAGGCGGTGGGCCTCGGCTAAATCTTCCACGTGGATATAATCACGCAGGCACGTACCGTCCGGGGTGGGATAGTCCGTACCAAAGATTTTGATGCACGGACGCTTGCCCTGAATAGCTTGCAAGACTAGCGGGATTAAATGCGTTTCCGGATTGTGCGCCTCGCCAATGCTGCCATCAGCAGCGGCGCCTGCGGCATTAAAATAACGCAGCGCAATATATTTCAGCCCGTAGGCTTTGGCATAATCGCCAAAAACCTGCTCAATCATCAGCTTGGTGCGCCCATAGGGATTAATCGGATTTTGCGGGTGCTGCTCGTCCATGGGGGTATATTGCGGCTCCCCATACGTCGCACACGTGCTGGAGAAAACAATTTTCTTCACCCCATGATTTTTCATAGCTGCTAGTAAATTAAGCGTGCCCACCACATTGTTGTGATAGTATTTTTGCGGATCGGTGACACTTTCGCCCACATAGGCAAAAGCCGCAAAATGCAGCACCGCTTCAAAATCATATTTGGAAAATAAAGCTTCTAATGAGGACGGGTCATTCAAATCGGCCTTTTCAAAAGGCACGCCGGCGGGGACCGCTTCGCGGTGGCCGTACACCAAATTATCCGCCACGACACAATCGTATCCCTTGGCGGCCAAATGTTTGACGGTGTGCGAGCCAATATACCCGGCCCCACCCATTACCAAAATTTTTTTGCTCATAAAAGCTCCCTATTTAAATTTGCGCCGGATATATTTGTACGGCCATAGCAATATATATTTCAAAAACCGCGCCGGGTGCATTTGCGGGTCCGGGCTGCGTTCAAAAAAGTCAAAACGCTGCAAATTGTATTTTTTGATAAATTTTAGCCAAGCGTGTTCTTTATCGGTATGCGGTTTGCCGCCTAAAGCCAAATACTGCTGGTAGTATTTTTGCCACGGGGCATTGTAGGTATATGTCCAAAAACGCACGCCGCCGCCCGCGCAATGGTAAATCAGCACGTCGTGGCGGTCTTTATCCAGGTATTTCGGGTTAGACGGCAAGCAATTGCAAATATCCGACAGCACCTCTATAGGTACGTTAAATTCCTGCAGCATGACATTAACCACGCCCTGGTCCGGGCAGACCAAATTTTCCAGCCACTCGGCTGTTTTATGATAGCACCACATGCGCAGTTCTTTGCGGTGCGGGATTTGGTCGGTAAACAAGGTGACCCCTGCATTGTAGCACGGCACAGTCATATCATATTGCGGCAGCGGGTGGACAAAATTTTTGGTAATCAGCGTAAGGCCCTTTTGCGTGTCTTTGCACATAGCCACACCGCCTTTGGAGCCGAAATTGTCAAAGATATAGGACAAATCCCCGCCGATCATCACATCCACGTCAATGTAAAGCACTTTGCCGTATATATCTAATAAATCAAAAATTTCATAACGCGCAAAGGTTAGCTGCGTAAAATGCTTAAAATTGATATTGTTAAAATCAGTTTCCACGGCAAATTTATAGTCTGTAAATTTGCAGGGATGAATTTTGTTTACAAAGGCTTTATCTTCGTCGGTAAACCCTTGCTGGAAAACTAGCACATCCGTATTTTCCAACAGTTTTTTATTATGTTCTTTTAAGCTCAGTAGTGCCACGCACAGCGTAAATAAGAAACGTTCATTACATGAGAAGAAAATTGCATTTTTTTTAGCCATAAGTCCCCTGTTTACCTATATATGAATATGATACAATTTTAGCATAAATTACCCGGAGTGCAAATATATGCCCACAAGCAAAGAAGAATTTGAACTTTCCCTCTTGCAACTGCAAGAGCTGGCGAATTTATATAGCAAAGACAGCGCCGTTGTCCGCCTGGCGCAGCGGTTTAACTTGGCGCGTAAGAAACTTAAAAAGCAAACCAAGCTCTTTTTCCGCCGTCTATGCAAGCCCGCAGCTGCCAAGCCGGATAACTGTTTAAAAATCCTGCTGCACGTACGCGGCGGCATTGGAGATGTATGCATGGCGCGACTGTTTGTGGTGCGTTTGCGCGCGCAATTTCAAACGGCTCAAATTTATTTTTGCTATGATAATCAGGCCACCGTGGATATGGTATTTTCCGACGGATATATTGACGGCTATGTAGACCGCCATTATGACCCGCGCGAATATGACCTGGTTATTTCCGGCTGCCATGCGTTTAATTTTGACCACGCAGATTTGCCCCGCTTGCAACGCTTAGCACCCGACTGGATGCCTGCTTTTAAAGAGGCGCAAGCCTTGCAGCAAAAATTGCAAATTGTCACGCAAAATACCCCTCATTTAGACGGCTTATGGGCCAAAATTTCAGTGGCGCATGGCTTTAGCCGTGTGGCTAATCAAGGCTTAACAGCCGGCATTTCCGTCGGGCAAAACGACCGCGCACCCATTAAGCTGGACCCTGCAAAAATGAAAGACACACTAGCCAAATTTAATTTAGCCGGACAAAAATATATCACTATTCACGACGGCACGAATAATAATACTGACTTGCATGGACGTGCCGCCACCCGCTGTTGGCCGCGCGCGCATTGGGAACAATTTGCCCGCCTGTTTAAAGCCAAATTTCCGGAAATTAAAATTGTACAATTAGGCGGCAGCAATAGCGCTCCCTTTGATTTTGCAGATATCAGTTTAGTGGGTAAAAGCCAACTTGCCGATTTACCTTATATTTTGGAAGGTGCGCAACTACATGTGGATAGCGAAAGCGGCATGACGCAGCTGGCTAATTTAACCAGCACGCGCGCGGTGGTAATGTTTGGGCCGACCCCGGTGGAGTATTTTGGATATGCGCGCAACGTCAATTTACAAGCCGGCTCTTGCCACACGTGTATGAATATTGTGACGGACTGGATGAGCCGCTGCCCGTTATTTGACACCAACCGTTGCTTGCAAGCTATTAGCCCGGAACGGGTAGTCGCTGAAGCAGAAAAACTGCTTGCGCAATAGCTATAAGAAAAAACTTTGCAAACGCTCAAAAAATTGCTATACTATCTGTAGAGGTTCTTATTTGCTTTTTCATACCTCATTCTCCAAAAAGGGCCCGTAGCTCAGCTGGGAGAGCGCCTGCATGGCATGCAGGAGGTCGCAAGTTCGATCCTTGTCGGGTCCACCATTTAAAAGCTCTATGCAAAAGCATAGGGCTTTTAAATTTCCTGCCACATAATTTTGCAGGCGCGTTGCCGTGCCGTCGCGGCTGTGGAGGCCGCAAACGGACCTTCGCGGACTTTTATTTAAAGCTCTATGCGCAAGCATAGGGCTTTTAAATTTCCTGCCACATAATTTTGCAGGCGCGTTGCCGTGCCGTCGCGGCTGTGGAGGCCGCAAGCGGACTTTGCGCGGACTTTTATTTAAAGCTCTATGCGTAAGCATAGGGCTTTTAATTTTTCACATATAAAATTCAAAATTTGTTATACTGGAAAAGTAGTACACAATTTAATCTGTTTTTGGAACCGTTGCAGAAACGGTGCGCTTTTGGGATACCAAAGGCAATAGCGAAGTCCAAAAACAGCCGATTATCAGGCACACAAAGGCGACGGCCCGCGTGTGCCGAGTGTTTGCCACACCTTCGGGCGTGGCAGACCGCGGCTGTTATACTTGGGGTCAACTTCGCTAGGCTCTGATATAGCAGCCGTTTTTGTTGCATATATTTCGCCAAAGACAGAAAAAGGAGAATTATATGCAAATGACAGGAAATCAAAATAAAAATAAGAACCATTCCCGAGTGTCTTTATCGGGAATCTTCAACGCATGTCGTGGTCGTGTCATACTAAAACAACAGAGCGTGGAAGATCCCCGATTACAACCTTCGGGGATGGTTCCATTGTTTGATAACAGCAAGCACGCTTTTACCCTCATTGAATTACTAGTCGTGGTCCTTATTATCGGCATACTCGCCGCCATTGCGCTGCCGCAATACCAAAAAGCAGTACAGAAAAGCCGCTTAACGGAAGGGATTCAACTGATACGTCAAGTGGCCAATGCGGAAAAAATTTATTACCTAGCTAACGGAACATATACTAATGATTTTAATAACTTAGATATAGGTTTCAATTTAGATGAAGAGTCCTATACTGCGGCTAACGGCACAAATGTTCATTTGCATATTTGGCGGGCTATTACCACCAATATTATTTATGCCCAAATGCCAAATAATGACCATAGTCATTGGTATATTTATTACGATTTAACAACCGACAAAATGTTTTGCGGAGCCAAGGGAGAAGAAGCTATTCCTCTCTGTAAAACATTGTCATCAGGAGAACAACTTAGCTGCGGCAGTAACGGCGAAATACCGTGTTGGGAACTGAACATATAAGGTGGTTTGCTAGCACTACCGGCCGAACAATTTGGCAATGTCTTTGGTGCTTAATACCGCCACGCAAGGCCGCCCATGCGGGCAATGCATACCGTCGCGGCATTTTTTCATATTTTCCAGCAGCCCTTCGGCTTCGGCGGCGGAAATTTGGTCGTGCGCTTTAATTGCTTTTTTGCACGCAAGCAGCGCCACCATTTTACGTTTTAAAGCGTCGCTGGATTTATCCGGGTCCCCCACAATTTGCGAAAGGGATTCCACAAACGCCTTCATATCATCTTCCTTAAAGCGCAGCATAGAAGGCACTGTGTTTACTAGTACTGTACGCGGCGAAAAGCGCGTCAGCTCAAAACCGGCTTCCTTCAGCCACGGCGCCCAACTCATCAGGCTTTCCGCGTTACTGGGCGTCACATCCACATGAATAGGGAAAATCAGTTCCTGCACCGCCACCTGGCGCGCTTCAAAAGCGTCTAAATAATGCTCAAACAACACGCGCTCTTGCGCGGCGTGCTGGTCAATTAAAATCAGCCCGTCCGGGTTTTCAAATACCAAATAGGTTTTCTCCAGCTGACCCAAGTAGTGATACGGTCCATGCCACCAAGCCGGCTCTTTGCTTTCTGCCGCGGACGCAGCAGGGGCAGCCGCAGAAGCCGCTGCCGTTTGGGGCGCGACAAACTCCTCACTTACCGCGCGGTACGTCACAGGCTCCGCCGTTTCGCGCACCGCAAAATCCGTACGCGGCGTAAAATCAGTAGGCGCGCTGGGAGAAGTACCAATGACCTCGCCCGGCTCCGTTTCAAAAAGTCCTGCGCTGCGGCTGGGTGCCGGCGTGATTACCGGGACCGGAACTGGGGCTGCGGTTTCAGGCGTAACAGTCGCAGCCGCCAAAGTATCCACCGTTGGTTTCATTTGCACAGGCGTCGCCGAGCCAAACACTGTTTCCGCAACCGCTTTTAAAATAGTTTGAAACATACTATGTTCATCAGCAAAGCGGATATCGCGCTTTTGCGGATGAATATTTACATCAAAGGAAGACGGGTCTTGCTCCATGTAAATAATAAATGCCGGGTGGCGGTCTTTGGGGCGCACATTTTGATACGCCTTGTAAATGGCTTGCTGAATGGTCTTGCTCTCCACCGGGCGGCGGTTGACAAACATAAATTGCAAATCGCGCGTAGCCACCAGCTTATCGGGCGGCGTGATAAAAATTTTCAGCCCCAGCTCGTCAAAAAAGCGGCTGACTAAACTCTCGCCCACTTCCGGTCCTAAAATTTCTTTGGCGCGCGCAATAACGCTTTGTTTTTCATCAGCTTGTTGCGCAGGCAAACGATACACTTCCCGCCCGGAGCTGAACACCGTATATCCTACTTGCAAATTAGCCAACGCGCTTTCTTCTACTACTTTTAACAAACACGCACGCTCATACGAAGCACTTTTTAAAAATTTTAGCCGTGCGGGTACATTAAAAAATAAATCTTTAATCTCTACTGTCGTTCCGCGGATAGCGGGCGCCGGGCTTTGGGCAAGCACTTTTCCCCCATGAACCTCTAAACGAGAGCCTTCGCCCCCTTCGGTGCAGCTGGTCATGGTCATTTTAGATACGGCAGCGACCGAGTATAATGCTTCCCCGCGAAAGCCAAATGTATGCAAGGCATTTAAATCTTCAAAGTGGGTAATTTTGCTCGTCGCATGGCGCAAAATACTGGCAGCCAAATCCTCCGGCGTCATACCGCAGCCGTCATCATTAATGCGGATTAGCTCGCGCCCGCCGCCTTCAATATCAATATGCACCGCGTGCGCACCGGCATCTACCGCATTTTCCAGCAGCTCTTTGAGTACCCCCGCCGGGCGTTCAATTACTTCGCCCGCGGCAATTTGTCCGGCTGTTTTTTCATCCAGTACGTGAATTTTACTCATTGTCCACCCTCTTTTTCCACTCCGAAATCAGTTGCAGCGCGCCCATCGGAGTCAGTTTATCGGGGTCGGTCATTTTAATTTCTTGCACAATGGGAGCTGAAAATAAATCTTTCACGCTGTCTTTTTCTTTGGCTGAAATTTTGGTGCTGCCTTTTTTGGCCTCTAAATCCTTTAGCACTTTGCGCGCACGCACTGTCACGGCAGCCGGCAATCCGGCAATTTCCGCCACGTGTATGCCGTAAGATTGGTCCGCCGGGCCGGGCAAAATGCGGTATAAGAAGGCCAACTTGCCCTGTCCCAGAGCGTCTTGATATTCTTTGGCTTCTACGTGGAAATTTTTGACGCTCGGATACTTATTTTCCAAATCCACCAGTTCAAAATAATGCGTGGCAAACAATACTTTTGCGCCGCCTTTGGGACGGTATAAATATTCCACAATCGCCCACGCGATAGAAATGCCGTCAAAGGTAGAGGTGCCGCGCCCCACTTCGTCTAGCAAAATCAAACTGCGCGGTGTTTGTGAGGCTAAAATATGCGCTGTTTCGTTCATCTCTACCATAAAGGTAGAATTACCGCGCTGCAAGGCATCATGCGCGCCAATACGCGTCATAATCTGGTCCACCGCGCCTACAAATGCTTCTTGCGCCGGCACAAAAGAACCGATTTGCGCCATAATAACCAGCAGCGCTGTTTGCTTTAAAAACACGCTTTTACCGCCCATATTCGGCCCGGTAATCAGCATCAGCTGCGTGTTGGCGCCGTCCATATTCAAATCGTTTGGCACAAAAGAGCCCGCCGGCAATAAAGACTCTACAATCGGGTGCCGTCCGGCTTTGTACGAAAGCCCGGTCCCGTCGCTCACCACAGGCCGCACATAATGATATTGCATGGCTGCCAGTGCTAGTGATAAATATACGTCCAGCTCCGCAGCCGCTTGCGCAAATTGTTTCAGCGGTGTCAGTTGCCCCGATAAGGTTTTGCGCAGCGCATCAAACAAGGCACTTTCCAGACGTAAAATGCGGCTCTCTGCATTTAAAATTTTATTTTCCAGTTCCTTCAATTCCTGCGTGATAAAACGCTCTGCGTTAGTCAGCGTTTGTTTGCGCGTATAATGATAAGGCACTTTGGCAATTTGCGATTTGGTAACTTCCAAATAATATCCGTAGATGGAATTGTACCCTGCCTTCATGTTCGTAATGCCGGTTTTTTCTTTTTCGCGCGCGCACATTTCTTCCAGGGCTTGGCCGCTGCCGGTGTGCAGCGCGCGCAGCTCGTCTAATTCTGCATTGTATCCGACACGGATAATATTTCCGTCGGCAATATGCAAAGGCGGCTCCTCATTAATCGCTTCATACAAAAGCTGTGCCATTTCCTTTGTAGCCGGATAAAGTGCTTCAAATTGCGCGGCAATATGCGGGGTCACGCTGGCACCGTATTTTTCCATCCAGCGGTGCAACGGCTCTGCATTGAGTAAAGATTGCCTCAGCCCCCCTAAATCACGCGGGGAAGCCGTGCCCGTGGCGGTGCGCGTCATAATGCGTTCCACATCGGAAATATTTTCTAAAATAGAGCCAAGCGCCCCCAACGCTTCCTGATTTTTAATCAGCGCCTCCACGCAATCTTGGCGGCGGCGGATTTCCTCTACTGATAAAGACGGATGCAAAATCCACTCTTTGAGTTTGCGGCTGCCAAAAGAAGTTTTGGTATGGTCTAGTAGCGCCCACAAGCTGCCCGCGCGACCGCCTTCCTGGCTTTCCACCAGCTCCAAAGACGTAACCGCATTTTCATCCAACTGCAGATAATCTGCCAGCTCCCAATACGACGGGACAAGCGTATTTTCCACGCCGGGCTCCATTTTGGAAACGTATTGCAAAATTTGCAGCGCACACGCAAGCGCCAAGCTCCGCCCTTTCCAGGTTTGCTGGCTGGGCCAGGTACCGGGCAGCATCTGGTCGCCGCCGTAACTTTGAATTTCCGTTAATGGTAAGCGCGCAGGCAAAACTACTTTATTTTGCAAGAGCTGCAAGGTTTTCCCGTCTGCCATAATCTCTGCCGGATTGACAGCAGCCAATGCACCGGCCAGGCTGGTCAGATGCGGGTCCTCCGCGTGTTGCGTCGCCCAAAATTCCCCGGTGGACACTTCCACACACGCCATGCCCCAGCTGGTCCCTTGTGCTTGCAAACAGACCAAAAAGTTAGACTGGTTGGCATCCAACATATTGTCTTCCATGACGGTGCCGGGTGTGATAATGCGCACTACTTTGCGTTCAAAAAGTTTGCTTTTATTGTCGGCGGTGGAGCTGACTTGCTCACAAATGCCGATTTTCTTGCCGGCTTTTAACAAACGGCTAATATAGGTAGAGGCAGCGTGAAACGGGATGCCGCACATGGGCACGCCGTGGCGTTGGGTAAGCGTCAGGCTTAGCAGCGCGCTGACTTCGCGCGCCTGCTCGTCAAACATTTCATAAAAATCGCCCAAACGAAAAAATAAAATAATGCCCGGGTGCGAGCTTCGGATTTCCGCATACTGCTTCATTAAAGGGGTATCATAACTGTTTTGCATAATGTTATTTTATCAATTTTGGACAGGGCCGTCGGGTTTTTTATCTTTAGTTTCCCAGTAGGAAAAACCAAAAAGAATAGTCACGCGTTTGCCGTCTAAAAACAGTAAAAAATATTCCGGTCGCAATAACCTTTTTGGTATATAAATTAATTACAATTTTAGGTCTAATAGAACTTTGTGTTGGTAACAGTGTCTAATTTAGGGATTCAGACAGTAACTTTTTTATCAGTTTAATCCGTCTTTCTCTGATTAACCCCGA
>CAJOLM010000029.1:13007-13452 GCA_905235355.1 uncultured Elusimicrobiales bacterium | reverse complement strand
GCCACCGGCATAAAAACAGGCGTTTTCACCGCGCCGTGTTGGGTATATAAAATCCCGGTGCGTGCTTTAGATTGTGTATCTTTTTTAAGAATTTGAAATGGGGAAATCATACGAACTCCTTATTTAGTTGGAAAAGACAACCCCTCTTGCAAGACCGCACAAATAGCCGGGTCAATCCGGTTTGGCAAACTGTTCACAAAGCGGTTCCAATAACGCTTGATTTTAGCACGTGCCATAGCGGGTACAATATATTCCAACGGCACCGCAGCCCCACTGCCCATATCATTAATCAACATCAGGCGAAAGTCATGCGCACCTGTCCGTTGATACAAAATATTTTCCGGATAAATAGACATGGAAATAATACAATATTGCACCATACGCTCCCGCATAATGATTAGTGCAGTGCGCAGTTTGAGCAAATCCTCTTGCGCCACAGGTTTAG
>CAJOLM010000029.1:0-12965 GCA_905235355.1 uncultured Elusimicrobiales bacterium | reverse complement strand
AGTTCAAAGGCATGTCCTTGACCAAAATTGGTATTGACTTTGCCGAAATAACGCGGCAAAATACCGCTTTGCGGGCCGCGGTTCTTTAATACCCGCGTCAAATAAAACACTTCCCGATTAATATCCGTTACACCCCCCGCATTATAGGGGATTTTAATACAAGCCTGCGGCTGCCCCGGATAGTGGTAGCACTTTTTATGACTACCCTGGGAAATAAAATCTTGTTCAGTTAATTGAAGGGAAGGGATTTTCATATTCACTCCTATAAAATCATCATACTGTCGCCAAAGGAATAAAAGCGGTACTTCTTTTCCACCGCTTCGCTGTAGGCGCGGTAAATAAAATCTTCCCCGGCAAAGGCCGTCACCATGCACAGCGGGGTGGAATCGGGAAAGTGAAAATTCGTGATAAAGCAATCAATTGCCTTAAAGGTATACCCCGGATAAATAAACAAGTCAGTCCATTTTTTGCCGGACGCGGTAATGCCGTTTTGGGTAAAACTCTCCAGCGTGCGCGTGCTGGTCGTCCCGACGGAAAAAATGCGTTTTCCCGCTTGGCGCGCCGCATTAATAGTCTGCGCCGTTTCTGCCGGAATTTCTGCCAGTTCCGGCAGCATGTGATGCTGCTCCGGCTCCCCGCGCAGCGGCTTAAAAGTTCCCCACCCTACATGCAACGTAATGTATACAATTTGCACACCTTTGGCAGTTAATTTGTCTAGCAGTTCACGGGTAAAATGAAAACCTGCCGTCGGCGCAGCGATAGAGCCTTCGTATTTGGCATATACGGTTTGATAACGCTCTTTATCAGTCTCCAGGCTGGGTGTTAAGCCTTCATGCTTGCGCGCTTTTTCAATATAAACAGGCAACGGCATCAGTCCGTTTTGATGACAAAAAGGCAAAATATCTTCTTGGTTAAAGCGGATTAATACTTCGTTCTCCGGCGTTTTGCCTAACATCGTTCCCGTCAGGCCGCCGCCAAAATCCAGCTCTGCATTTTCCTTATAATCGCGCGTGAGCGTGGTCCACACATGCGGGTCTGCTTGCGGTCGCACGAGTAAAATTTCCACCTTGCCGCCAGTTGCCTTATGCGCAAACAGTTTGGCGGGAAATACTTTGGTGTTGTTGAGCACCAGCACGTCGCCCGGATTAAAATACTCATGTATATCGCGAAAGATGCGGTTTTCTATTGTCTGCCCGTCCCGGTGCAACACCATCAGGCGCGAGCTGTCGCGCGGCGTAGCGGGCTGCTTGGCAATTAACGGGTCAATGTTAAATTTTTTAAATCGTTCAAAAGCCATAATCTCACAAGGTCGTCAAATCCGACGACGGAAAATAATTATTTAAAATTTGTTTATAGGTTTTGCCTTTTTCGGCCATTCCTTTAGCACCGTCCTGGCACATACCAATACCGTGCCCATATCCATGCCCGGAAAAAGCAAAGCCGCTGCCGCTCTTGCTAATAGAAGTAATTTTACAGCTTTTGAGCAAGCTGCTGCCTACTGCCAAGCGGAATTTAGCGCACGACAATGTTTTATTTCCTTTAGACGTGGTAAATTGCAATGTAACGGCACGCTTGGTGCCCGTGCGTTTTGCAATTTTAATTTTGCTAACGCTTCCCGCAAGGCCGTTTTTATTAACAAAAGCATTAATAGATTTACCCGGCACGGTAGCGTTCCAGGAATAACTTTTACTATGCTTGTCAGTGGAGCAGGACGCACCTGCCAGCGGCTTAATCGTCGGGTCAGATCCCCCCGCCCAAATTTTCACATCATCGGTCCCGCCGCCACAATTGGCATGATAATAGGTGCTAAACGGATCGCCTTTATAGGTAAGGATTTGCCCTTCGGTAGCGGTAACCGCTTCGCGTACGCTGTCATACACTTTACCCGATCCTTTGTACATTTGGCTGCGCACGTCGTTGTATAATTCAAAATCTGTTTTCTTATTTTTTTGGATTTCCACTAGAGTGAAAGTACGCGCGGCCACCGCTTGCGCTTTGAGCGCCTCTATCGGCCAGGAGTAGCTCATTTCATAGGGCAGCACACCTAGTAAATAATCTTCTAAATCCGTATATTCCACCAGACGAAATGTTTTGCCCTGCACCACGGCGTAAATCTTGCCCGTGTAACTATTTTTCTGATACGTCAGCGTAACATCTTTTGCCGGCTCAATGACAAGTGTACCTGCATGTGTCAACTCTCCGATAGAAAGTTTACCGCCGGACAAACGCTTAATGGTAATGGTCTCGGGTTTGCTGACTTTGTACTTTTTTCCCCCGTCCAAAGCGTAGATATACACCAGGCCTGAATTTTGTATTTGCGCGCTGGTTAGGTTTTCTGCCAGCTGCACGCGCACGGTTTGTCCGGCAAACAGAGCCCCGGACACAAAACACAATGCAAGTAGTAACAGAATTTTTTTCATTTAGAACAGCAGCCCTTCGTTTTGTTTCTTGCCTAAATGGTCATAGGCTTTTTTGGTAGCCACGCGGCCGCGCGGAGTGCGCGCAATAAAGCCCGCTTTAATGAGGTACGGCTCAATAGCATCAGTAAGAGTATCTACCGCTTCTGATACGGCAATAGCTAAATTTTCTACCCCTACCGGCCCGCCGCCAAAGCGGTCAATCAGCGCTTCCAAAATGCGTTTATCCACGCTGTCTAATCCTTCATTATCAATGTCTAAAGAGTTCATGGCCAGTACCGCAATTTCTTCGGTAATAACGCCTTCCCCTTTGACTTGTGCAAAATCACGCGCACGGCGCAAAAGGCGGTTAGCAATACGCGGCGTGCCGCGGGAGCGTTTGGCCAGCTCCGTCAGCCCGGCGCGGTCTGCAGCGATATTGAGTAGTCTAGCCGAGCGCGCCAAAATATCGGTAATTTCTTTAATCTCGTAAAAACCTAAATTAAATACAATACCAAAGCGGTCACGCAGCGGCCCGGTAAGTAGCCCCGAGCGGGTGGTCGCGCCCACAAGCGTAAATTTAGGTACCGCCAGTTTAAGTGTGGTAGATCCTGCGCCTTTGCCGGTATTAATAAAGAAAGTAAAATCTTCCATCGCCGGATAAAGGGCTTCCTCTACCGCAGGATTTAGGCGGTGTATTTCATCTACAAATAAAATATCTCCGTCAGAAAGTTCGGTGGTCAGCATGGCGGCCAAGTCGCCGGGGCGCGCCAGCACCGGGCCAGAAGTAACTTTAATATTGACACCCATTTCTTTGGCTAAAATGTTAGCCAGCGTCGTCTTACCAAGCCCCGGCGGAGAATAAAATAAACAATGGTCCAGCGCCTCGCCGCGTGTGCGGGCTGCTTCAATAAAAATGCGCAGATTTTCCTTGAGTTTATCCTGCCCGACAAATTCATCTAACGTGCCTGGGCGCAAGGCGGCTTCCAGCCCGCCCTGTTCGTCTGCTAATTGATGCACATCTAAAATATCGTTTTGATTGTTCATTTTTTCAGCACCCGTAACGCTTGCGTGATGATATTTTCAATTTTTTCATTGGGCTGTACACCGTTTTGATACAGCTGCTCAATGGCACGGCGTGCTTCGGCAGCCGAGTATCCAAGCGCCGTCAAAGCTTCCAGCACTTCACTCATATACGGCGCGTCATCCATCACCTTAATTTTGGCACTGCCTTGAATAGAAACCGCGTCCATTTTATCCTTTAGTGACGTGATTAATTTTTCCGCTGTTTTGGACGTAAAACCAAAAATACCGGTTAAAATTTTTGGGTCGCGCTTGATAATCGCATTATGAAAATCTGCCACCGAGCGCAACGCTTTGTTTAAAAATTCCAGTGCTTTTTTAGCCCCTGTATTGGGGATAGCGGTTTTAAAGAGCGTCCACAGCTCTTTATCTTCTTTAGCTAAAAATCCGTATAAAACTGTGCCGTCATACGGAGAAATGGACTCAGCAATATACAGCGCTGCTTCCCGTCCGGCTTCCAGCTCGGCCAGGCTACCGCGGGCCATATTTACCTCATAGCCTACTCCGCCACATACCAAGATGAGGCTTTCCTCTTTTACTTCTAAAATTGTGCCTTGTAAATATGCAATCATAAATTTATTGTACCAAATGTTCCGTCGGCTCCGGCTGCTCGTGTGGCAGCAAATCCCACAAGTACCATGTTTTCAATAATTCCAGCGTAAACGCCAGTGACACAAATACGTATTTATATACTTCCATGCCTTCTAATGAAAATCCGCCGCAAACGCCATACAAGATATCGCCAAAAATGCGCAAAAAAGGAATAAACGTAAAATCCAAATTAGTTAACAGGGCCATAACCGCTTGCAAGAGAGAAATCACGGCCACCATACGCTCTTGCCACAAAATAATAACTGTTTGCCCGGCATATAAAATGAAGAACCCAAGATGCAGCCGCAACAACACTCCGTGCAAGTCCATATCTCGTACCAGGAACACTGTATTTAATAACATACCCAACGCGCAAAACACCCAGATGATCTTTACAATCCAATGCAAAGACAGAAAGCGTTTTACTATAAAACCTATCATTGGGCATGCTCCATAGATAAGCTTTTTTTCCGGGCGTGTACTTGCTGTGCCAGCACAATCAGCTTATCCAACACATCTGCATATTTCATACCGACCGCTTCAAAAAGCTGCGGATATAAGCTTGTTTCAGACATACCGGGTAGCGTATTGATTTCGGAAAACCAAATGTGTCCTTCGCTGTCTACAAAGAAATCTGCCCGCGCCAACCCGCTGCCGCGCAATTCCTTAAAAATCTTTTCACTGCCGTGGCGGATTTTTTCGCGCGTTTTTTCCGGCACACTCGCCGGTACGCGCGTTTCACAACCGCCTACCGTAATGTATTTTGCCTCGTAATCAAAAAATTCACTCGCTAAAGATTTTAGCTCCCCACACTCAGAGGAACACACATCCTGTCCGTCTCCTAATAATCCGCAGAAAATCTCCTGTGGTTTGTCTAGTCCCTTTTCTACCATCACGTGATTGTCAAAGCGGAACGCATATTCAATAGCCGGATGTAATTGTTCGGCGGTTTTTACTTTCGTAACGCCTACCGACGAACCCAAACACATGGCTTTTACAAAAACAGGATAACCGGTTTCTTCCACCCATTTTTCAACAGCGGCTTTGTCATATTTTTTATCTGAAAGTGTTATGTGCGGCAGGGTAGGTACGCCGGCGGCTGCGGCCATGCGTTTGGTAATTTCTTTATCCATACCCATGGCAGAGGCCAGCACCCCGCACCCCACATACGGCACATCTAGACACTCCAGCAATCCTTGCAGTGTGCCGTCTTCCCCATTTGTGCCATGTAGCACCGGAAAAAATACATCCGGACATAAAAATTCATTTTTAGACGGAATAAACAGCGTGCCTTTTGGGCTGATAACCGGGGTAATAGGTTCATCTTGCGCCGTCGCTTCAGAACAAGTCTGCTGCAAAAACCAATAGCCTTGTTTGTTAATAAAGATGTGTAGTACTTCATAGCCGCGTTGCTGCAAGGTCCGGCATACCGTACCTGCGCTATGCACGGACACTTCATGCTCTGTAGATTTCCCCCCGTAAAGAACCGCAACAGTTAGTTTTTTATTCATAGATTATCCTGATGAAAAAGCCTGATTGAATCAGGCTTTAAACAGATGGTTATTTATCTTCCCGGAAAATAGACCATTTCATGCGCCCGATAAAACTGTTTGTCTTCTCTAGAAAGTCCTGCCCGTTATACATTTCCAGTTCTGCCTGCGGAACAGGGTCCGCCACGCGGATTTCCGGCAAGTCTGCTTCTGTTTTGACAGTAGCTTCTGCCGTATCTTGCATTTCTATCGGTTGAGATTGAGCAGCTGTTTTGACTTGCGGTTTCATTTCAGTTTTTACCGGACGGTTGGCCACCGGAGTACGTTGATACAAAACCGTTTTGGCAGCTTGGCCTTTTTTCAGTTCTTGATTTTCTTTGGTCAAAACCGCAATTTTTTGCTTCAAATCTTCAATGACAGCGTCATTTTCTTTGATTTTTTCCATCAATGCTTTGAAATTTTCCTTGAGTGCCTGCTTTTCCGCATTGACGGTTTTGAGCGTCTCTTGCGTTTGCATCAGCCGCTGCGACAAGCTGTCATGCTCGGCCTGCAAAAGGTGCATACGACGTTTGAAATCTTCCAGTACACTGGGATCTGCTGCATTGGCACGCAACTGGTCCATAGAGGCTTGTAAGGTTTCTAACTCGCGTGTTTTAGCTTCATACAACGCCGCCAATTGTTCCCGTTCCTCGGCCACTTGCTGCAATTTCAAATTCTCGTTCTTGAGCAGTTCGATTTCTTCTACCTGTTTCATACAAGTAGCAGAAATTTCATGCAACTCATTTTCCAGCCGGCTGACCTTTTGCTCATACTGACGTTTGACGGAGATGATACGTCCTTCAAAGTTAAAGGATTTGAAGCGTTCTTCCGCAGCAGTTAGGGCATCACGCAAGGACAGAATTTCTTTGGCTTGCTCGGCGGATTTGCGCAACGCTTCCGTGCGTTCTTGTTGTGCACGCTTGATTTCCCGGTCCAAGGCCACGTTCACCGCTTTTAGTTGGGATGCTTTTTGTTTCAGGTTAGAAATGATGCGTTCTTTTTCTGAATTTTCTGTTTGGGCACTTTCTAATTTTTCCAAAGCTTCCTTACGCTCAGTTTGCCATTCCTCTTGTGCAGGAGAAATCGGTGCTGTCGACGCATGGTAATTATCCGGCTGGTAATGGCTCATGGCCAAATACTCCCCAGCGGCGGGAGCGGCAGCAGGTGCATCAAAGACACGCCCGGGCGCCATAGTAGCGTCGTACACGCGCGGCGTTTGGCGGGCACGCGATAAATTTTCTACACTTTCTTTTAAATTGGCAATCGTCGCGGTGATGTTGGCAAAAAAAGCATCCCGGCTTTTTTGGTTTTCCACCGCTTGGCGGGTGCGAGCCAGTTCGCGCATGACGGCTTCATTTTGCGCGGTAGAAGCTGCAAATTTTTCTTCCAGCTCATTAATTTTTTCTTCTAATCTTTCAAAAGATTTATTGTATTGTTCCTGACGTGCCGGAGTGGTGCTTTGATTGGCAGTAATGCCAGACCACAACGGAGTAGAAGTATCAGCTGTAGGGTTACCCTGGTTAAATTTCTCTAAAAAACGTGTAATATCAGTTTGTCCGTCCAATGGATTGTTTTCCATACTGCTCCCGCCAAAAAAGGATATACTAAATTTAATCACAATAAGAGCCGTCTGTCAATGCCTACGCGCGCGGCGCGTACGTGCGGGTACGGAAAAACGCTTTAGGTATAGACTACCCCAACCGTTTACGCAGCTCCCCTACCAAATAAAAAGAGCCTGTTACTAAGACGGTGTGATGGGTTTGCAAGGCGGTGCGTAGGGCCGCAGCTGAATTGCCAAAGAAGGCTACTTTTTCCCCGCGTGGAAGTGCCGCACACACTTGTGCTAGAGAGGCCGCGCGCGGGCTTTTGGGACTCGTAACATAAAGCGTTCCGGCGTGTGCAAGTGTTCTCAACATAGTCGGATAATCTTTATCTGCCATAAACCCGCACACAAAAGCCAGCTGCTTTTTAAACGGACTATCGGACACAAAGCGCACTAAATTTTCCGCCGCTTGCGGGTTGTGCGCGCCGTCTAAAATGATGCGCTTTTTTCCGTGTTTAATAATTTCAAACCGCCCGGGTATTTGCACACGGACAAAGCTCTGTTTGATAGCTCGCGCCGGCAATTTGAGCCACTGCCCTAATTGATATACTAAACACGCATTTTGCACTTGTCTGTTTCCTAATAAATGCAAGCGCCACAGCTGCGTGCCATGTTTTAATTGCAAATTTCCACGCGCCCAATCCACTTTTTCAAGTGTAAACGGATTTCCTTCCCGCACGATATGCAACATGGCGTGTTTGGCAGCTGTTTTCTGACGGATAACCGCTAACACTTCCCGCGGCAGCGGCGGGCAAAAAACAGGTATGCCACGTTTGATGATACCCGCTTTTTCACGCGCAATTTGCGGCAAAGTATTTCCTAAAATAGCGCAATGATCCAGCCCAATAGAGGTAATCACACTGGCCGCCGGACGGCAAATATTCGTCGGATCCTTGCGTCCGCCAAGTCCGGTTTCAAGTACTACCCAATCCACGCGTTGTGCGGCAAAATATACAAAAGCTGCCGCCGTCATAATTTCAAAAAAGTTTAGCTTTTCTTGCTCAGAAGCCAGCACCTCTTGCACCGCTTGCTGCAAACGGACGCGGGAAATATTTTGGCCATCAATAGAAATTCGTTCCGTTGGTGTTTGCACGTGTGGAGAAACAAACAGCCCGGTTTTATATCCGGCTGCTTGCAACATACCGGCTGTCAAATGGCATACGCTCCCCTTGCCATTGGTACCAGCCACGTGAATAATTTGATAGGAAAGTTGCGGATTACCCAGCCGCTTCATTAGCCGTTTAAAACCTGCCGGATCAACCCCATGTGCGGTTTTATTCCGACGGACCAAATTAGTAAACCAGGTATTAAAAGTCATCTTTGTCCGGATTATAGCGCGTCACTTTTGCGCCCAGGGCATTGAGTTTTCCTTCCGGGTTTTCATAGCCGCGGTCTATATGATACACGCGTTCAATTTCCGTCATACCGCTCGCGCATAAACCCGCCATCAGTAGGGCAAATCCGCCGCGCAAATCTGACGCCATCACATGCGCCCCGGACAAACTCTTCACGCCTGTAATACGCGCCACACTTTTTTCTGTCACAATATCCGCTCCCATACGCACCAACTCCGGCGCGTGCATAAAGCGGTTTTCAAAAATATCTTCATCTACTTCGCTCGCTCCGTTAGCAAGCGTCATCAGCGTCATCCACGGAGCTTGTAAGTCGGTGGCAAAACCGGGATAAGGGGCTGTCTTAATACGCAGCGGTTTAAGCGGGGTATCATAGGGCTTTACATGCACATAATCTTTCCCGATTTCAAGCGGCACGCCCACTTCTTGCAAACACTCTAGCAAAATCCCATTATGCTCCGGCACGCACCCTTCTACACGCACGTCTCCGCGCGTGGCGGCAGCGGCTAACATATAGCTCCCGCTTTCAATGCGGTCCGCTACCACGGTATGTTCCACCCCGTGCAGCTGTTTTTGTCCGCGGATAACAAGCCGCCCTTTTCCGTCGTTAAATACTTCCGCACCCATGTGCGTCAGTACGGCAGCCACATCATCAATTTCCGGCTCTTTCGCCATATTTTCTAAAACAGTTTCTCCGACAATAAGTGCAGCACACATCATCAAATTTTGCGTCGCGCCGACGCTTGGAAAACGCAGCGTAATTTTGGCGGGCTGCAATGTTTGGGCAGAGAGGACGACGTTACCCTGCTCGGTAGCGCACGTCGCGCCCAAGCGTTCAAAACCTTTTAAATGAATATCTACCGGGCGCGCGCCCAACGCACAACCGCCGGGCAACGGAATAGTGGCAGATTTAAACCGCGCCAGCAGCGGCCCGGCTACCCAAAAACTGGCGCGCATTTGTTTGACCAGTTCATAAGGCAAGGTATTTTTTAGTTGACCGTCAGCTACAATGGTAGCGGTGCCGTTTTCATACGTTACTTTTTTACCCAAAGCGGTTAAAATTTTAAGGGTGGTGCGCACGTCGCGCAAATTAGGCACGCGGTGCAAGATAAACGGCTCGTCTGTCAGCAGCGAAGCTACCAAAATAGGCAAACACGCATTTTTAGATCCGCTAATTTGCACGCTGCCTTTTAATTTATGTCCACCTTCTACTAAAAATCGGTCCATACCTGCCTCCTAATTTTTAAGGCGCGCAAACACAAAGCGCTCCACTCCGGCAAAATCTTTTTTGATACCGCCTTCCCAGCGGCGGCTGTCAAACAAAGCAGCCACAGGAGCTGCCTGCCCTGCCCCAATTTCTAGTGCCAGCGTCCCGTGCGGATTTAAATAGTCCGTCGCCACGGACGCAATACGCTTAATAATATCTAGTCCATCAGCTCCACCGTCCAAAGCCAGTTTTGGCTCCTGCTGCACTTCGGCAGACAAAGTTTCTATTTCCCCGCTGGCAATATAGGGCGGATTAGACACAATTAAATCAAATGTCCCGCTGACTTCTGCAAACAAATCACTTTGCAACAGCTGCACTCGGTCCTGCAATTTTGTTAGCCGCGCATTTTCCGCTGCCAGCTGCAAAGCGTCCTGTGAAATATCTACGGCTGTTACGCGCGCGCGCGAAAATTTAGCCGCCAGGTACAAGGCCAGACAACCTGTTCCCGTGCACAAATCTAAAATATCGGGGTTGCTGCCGCGTTCAAACAAATTAGCGCAATATTGGGCCAGTTCTTCCGTCTCCGGGCGCGGAGCAAGCGCGCGCGTATCACTATGCAAAATCAGCCCGGCAAAATCCACTTCTCCGGTAATATACGCCACCGGCTCGCCCTGTTGTTTGCGCGTAATAAAAGACCAAAATTTTTCTTCGTCAGCCGGGCTAACCGCCTCTTGTGAAAACGCCAGCAACCTCGTGCGTGCCACCCCGGTTGCTGCGGCCAGTAGAAATTCCGCCTCGGCCCGCGGCTGCGGGGTACGTGCTTTGACCAATAATTCTTCGGCTTGGGCTAATAATTGGCTGCGCGTGGACATATTCCCATTGTACAATACTTACAGTTGTAAGTTTTTCAGTTTTTCTTCCACACGCAATTTGCGCAAATCTTCCAAAATTTCCGTGATATTACCCTGCATAATTTCGGTTAAATTATGATAGTTTTTATCTACACGGTGGTCGGTGACGCGGCTTTGCGGAAAGTTATAGGTGCGGATTTTCTCGCTGCGGTCCCCGGTGCCCACTTGGCTTTTGCGCGCGTCATAAATTTCTTTATTGCGCTTTTCTTCTTCTATTTGATACAGCTTGGCTTTGAGCATAGCCATAGCTTTTTCGCGGTTTTTACCTTGGCTACGCTCCTCGCGGCAGGACACGACTACGCCGGTTTATGGATAATGCGCACGGCGGTTTCCACTTTGTTGACGTTTTGTCCGCCCGCGCCGCCGCTGCGGCAGGTTTCCAGCTCTAAATCCTCAGGCTTAATTTCAATATCAATGTCTTCCGCTTCCGGCATGATAGCGACTGTGACCGTAGAGGTATGCACGCGGCCGGACGTTTCGGTATCGGGCACGCGCTGCACGCGGTGGGTGCCCGCCTCGTCACGCAGCCAGGAATAGGCGCCGTCGCCTTTAATAAACATACTGACGTATTTGCAGCCTTTTAGCCCGGTGGGTGTATATTCCAGTAGCTCGGTTTTCCAGCCTTTTGTATCGGCAAAATGTTGATAAACACGCAAGAGTTCGGCTGCAAACAAGGCCGATTCTTCCCCCCCGGCGCCCGGGCGGATTTCCAAATAAATACTTTTGCTGTCATTGGGATCGGGCGGGATAACCAGCACGCGTAATTCTTGTTGCAAAAGCGGCAGCTTGGCTTCCATTTCCGCCAATTCTTCCGCAGCCAGCGCAGCCATTTCTTTATCCGAGCCGTCTTTGATCATTTCCCTGTCGCTTTCAATGGCAGCCAGCACGGAATTAATCTCGTTTTCTTTTTCAATAATCGGCTTTAAAAACGCATGGCGTTTGGATTTTTCCATCAGCTCTTTGGGTGATAAAGAGCCGCTCATCAGCTCTTGCTCCAGGGCTTTATATTCTTCTATATATTTTGCAGTATCCATACAATCTCACCAAGGTAAAATATAAAAAAACAGACCCTCGGGTGAGAGTCTGTCTTTTAAAAAACGTCGCTATTTGGCGGCTGCTTCAGCTTTGGCTGCTTTTTTGGCCGGAGCGGTTGCTTTGGGGGCCTTTTTGGCAGCGGCGGCTTTTTTCAAGACAGCCTTTTTCGCTAATTTCGTTTTGGCTTTTACTTCTGTTTTGGGTTTGCGAGTAACCGTTTTACCGGACGTAGAAGCAAAGCGTTTGTTGAATTTTTCCACCATACCTTCGGTGTCCAAGAGTTTCTGCTTGCCCGTGAAGAACGGATGGCAGGCTGCGCAGATATCCAGCTTTAAATTTTTGGTGGTGGAACGAGGTTTCCGCAAGCGCAGGTTACTTCCACAAAATCATATTTCGGATGTATTTTTTCTTTCATAATTTTTCCTCTAAAAATGTACTGGCGAAAACGCCTTCCCTGATATTGTAGCAAAATTGCACCCAAAATGAAAAGAGCTTTTGCGCAAAAACAGTTTTGGTCTCCGGTCCGGTAGATAAACGGCGGCATATCACCACATCTAACGAAGATAACGGATACCGGACGGCAAAATTGCCAGGAGTCTTCCCTACAAATCCGTTTGCTTTAATAATCCCAGTAAAAAGCAAAGGCTCCGTCACTACTTCCCGTCGCTTTGCCCGTTTCTGCTTTACACAAGGCGTTTTCAAGAGAAGTCAAATCTGTGCTACCCGCACGGCATCTATGCTTGCCCGCTTCATTTCGTTGCTGATTTTTCATCCAGACAAAATATCCCAGTTCATATCCGCTGGTACTACAACTCACATACGCACCATATTGATTATCTTCATTGGTTAGCCCACAACTCCCCCAAGAAAAAGTACGCGATTCACTACTGGTCGTCGTGCTGCTTTGTGTATAAGCCGGGGTATTAATGTCCAACTCATCAAAGCGCGCGGAGTATTTCCCATTTGCTAAATAGTATGCTTCCTGTGCGTTAGCAAGTGCTACTGCCATAGTTTTCAACTGCACAAAGCGCGCCTTCATGACTGCCTTTCTGTATTGCGGCAGCGCAATGGCGGATAGGATGCCGATAATTAAAACAACTACTAACAACTCTATAAGCGTAAACGCTTTTTTCATACTGTTTCTCCTGTTGTAATTTTACTACCATACCCCCGTATTGTATCAAAAAAAAAAAACAAGTCAAGGCTTGTTTGGGTTCAGATACATGTGAGACTGGATCAACACATTTGAGACTCTTTG
>CAJOLM010000028.1 GCA_905235355.1 uncultured Elusimicrobiales bacterium | reverse complement strand
GTATATGATGGACTTATTTTAAGAGGATAAAAAGAGATTGTCTTAAATTGTTTCGGAAAACGTCGTCGGAATAGTCTCATATGTATTGAACCCTAACAATGAAGACAGATGCGCTTTGCAGCGTATGATCAGGCAATGCCTGACCATGTGCCTATAGACACATTTACATTAATATAAGCTGCGTTTTAAGTAGCGCTTGGTTTCCAGGGCCAATTTGTGACGCAGCCGCCATAACATATATAGGTTGGGTATAGTCATAAAAGTCATGGTCAATACCGCTATGGCCCAGGCAAAACGGGTGCTGAGTCCCACTTCAAATGCATCGGGCGAAATGGTCAACCCGAGCGAAAAGGTCGTGCCCAGCCCGCCGCCTAACGCGCAGACCAGTACATAAAACACGCGCCAAAATTTTACCCATTTGCTGCCGAATAAAAATTGCGTGGCTTTTTCTCCATAATACGACCACCCAAGCAGCGTGGTAAAAGAGAAAATAATTAGCGAAAAAATCAAAATCGGCGTACCTACATAGGGGACTGTTTGAAAGGCGCTATTGCACAAGTTAGCGGCAAAGGCGTTTGGGTTTTGCCAGTCGCCCGCGATCGTAACGACTACACCCGATAAAATACAAATCACGACCGTCCACACCACAGACGTTGCCGAAACAATCCCCATGCGGGTGGCGCTGCGGGTTTTGGCGGCACACGCTGCAATAGCTGCGCTTCCCATGCCGGCTTCGGTACTCATTACGCTGCGCGAAACACCTAGCCCCATACCGTTTAAAGCAGATATCACGATAGCACTTACGCTCACGCCCACGGCTCCGCCAAACAACGCTTTTCCGGTAAACGCGCTAATCACAATGACCGCTAACGCTTGCGGTAAGCGGGAAATGTTCATTACAATGACCGCCAGCGCAATCAGCAAGTACATACCGCCCATAATGGGCACGAGCCATTGGGAATAAGAGGCAATACGTTTTACGCCGCCAATTGTAACCGTGGATGCAATCGCTGCAACGGCAAAACCAATGAGCCACGGGTTGAGGCTGTACCCTTCGCGCAGCACATCTGCCATAGAATTGGCTTGCAACGCAGAGCCTGCAAAAATGGCTTCGGCTAGTACCCCTACCGCAAATAAAACCGCCAGCCATTTCATTTTGAGTACGCGGGTCATTACATACATAGGACCGCCTACATATTCGTCGTCCCGTTTGACGCGGTATTTAACGGCTGCCATACATTCACAATATTTAATAGCAAAATTAAATATGCCCGCAATTACCATCCAAAACACTGCGCCCGGGCCGCCTTGGGCAATTGCCGTGGTCACGCCTAAAATACTACCTGTACCGACGGTCGCACCTACCATCATAGCCAGTGAGCCAAAGCTGCTTACGGTGCCTTGCCCTTGGTCTTTTCTAACGGAAACTTGTATCGCTTTCCACGCGTGTTTTTGCACGAAGCCCAATTTAAACGTAAAGTAAATCCCCAACCCAAATATTGCAATAATCATGGGCGGACCCCAAATAAATCCGTTTAACAGCTCTACACCGTGCAGCAAAGTTTCCATACTTACTCCGTAATTAAAATAAAACCATACAGCTTATTATTGTACTAAATTCGCTAGCTAACCTAACATGGCAAATAAAATACTGGCATATTGCGGGGGATAATTTATACAATATAACCGTATTACTATATGCCGTATAAAAGGAGATGGGGAAAAATGAAGAAACTGTTTTTACTAGCGGTACTGGCAGGAATTACCATGGGATGTGCATCGTCAAATAAGACGACCGAACCGGCAGATACGCAATATGATGCCGAGAACGCTAAATATCAAATTATAGACCAAGAATTTGATAACCTCGTCGTGCCCAATGATCACTATAATCAAGTGGCGCCGTATGAGGACCAGATTAGCGGTTCTTCTTATATCAAGAGTTCTACGACCAAAAACAAAAAAACGACCAAGTCAGCCCGCCAAGTCAAAACCCAAACAACCGTAGTAGACGGGAACGGAAATGTATTGTCCGGCTCTTATGCGCCCGTAACGGACGAAGAAGCCTTGCCGGATGAATATACCAGAGGGGAAGCTTACTAAGTCATGACACAGCTTTGCCAGGAAACCGTTTTGCAAGAAGAAGCCCAACGCCTGTATGGGCTTCTTCTTGACGTTTCCCGCAGCAAGGCGGTGAAGTGGACGCAAACCGATTGTGAACAGGCGGCTCCTTATACGCTGGCTATTAATCAGCTGAAAAAAGAGAAAAATGCCATCGTACTGGCGCACTCTTATACCGTGCCGGAGCTAGTGCAAGGGGTGGCCGATTTTAGCGGTGACTCGTATGCCTTAAGCCTCAAAGCGCGCGAAGTAAAAGAGGACACAATCATTTTTGCGGGCGTTTGGTTTATGGCGGAAACCGCCAAGATTTTAAATCCTTCTAAACAGGTAATTATTCCGGCGGGTAAAGCAGGTTGCACATTGGCCGATTCCATTACCGCAGCCGAAGTGCGCGCTTTAAAAGAAGCCCACCCGGGCGTACCTGTTTTGTGTTATGTAAACAGTTCGGCTGAAGTAAAAGCAGAAAGTGATGTGTGTGTTACTTCGGGCAATGTATTTCACATTGCAGAAAAACTGCCGCAAAAGGAACTGATTTTCGTGCCGGATTTACTGATGGCACAAAACATTGATATTGAATTAAAACGCCGCGGTACACCTAAGAAAATTATTTCAGCAGGCGGCAGTTGCTGCGTGCATGATAAATATACGCCGCATCAAGTGAACGCGCTGCGCGCGCAATATCCGGGGATTACCATGATTTGTCATCCGGAGTGCTACCCGGAAGTATGCGCGTTGTGTGATTATGTGGGCAGCACCAAGGGTATGCAAGATTTTGTGGCGGCGTCCGATAAAAAAATATTTGGTATGCTGACCGAATTTGGGCTGGTAAACCGCCTGGAAGCTGCTCACCCGGACAAACAATTTATTTGGCCTTTTGGCGTGTGTTCGTATATGAAAAAAAATACGCTCGTGAACACTTATCAGGCCATGACTGCGCCCACACCGGAGCAGATTATCACGCTGCCGGAGGAAATTATTGCCGGGGCGCGTAAATCTCTAGAGCGTATGTTTGAGTTAAGCAAATGATGATAGAAAAAATTGTACAGCTGGCTTTGGAAGAAGATTTAGGCCTGGGGGACATTACCTCAGACAATGTTTTTACGCCGCAAGACCGCGCGCGAGCCGTGATAGTAGCCAAAGAAGATATGGTACTGTGCGGTATGGAAATTGCGCGGCAGACATTTTGGCTGGTAGATGAGGAACTGATTTTTAAACCGCTTAAGCACGACGGAGATTTTATCAAAAAAGGCGAAAAGGTGCTGGAATTGGAAGGCCGCAGCTTAAGTATTTTGAAAGGGGAACGCACCGCGCTTAATTTTATGCAGCGCATGAGCGGCATTGCCACAGCCAGCCGCGAGTATGCGCAGATTACCAAGCCCTACGGCGTGCTGATGGTAGATACGCGCAAGAGCCAGCCGGGGATGCGCAAGTTAGATAAATATGCCGTGCGTTGCGGCGGGGCGCGCAATCACCGTATGTCTTTGTCAGACAGTGTGATGATTAAAGATAATCATATTGCAGCTGCGGGGTCTATTGGTGCGGCGATAGCGCGCATTAAAGCGTCTATCGGTCACACGCCTAAAATTGAAGTAGAAACCACTAATTTAGATGAAGTGCGCCAAGCGTTGGAAGCCGGAGCGGATATCATTATGCTAGACAATATGACGCCACAGCAAGCTGCCGAAGCGGTGCAATTTATTGCCGGGCGCGCTGTGACGGAAATTTCCGGCGGAATTACCAAAGAAAATTTAGCAGCCTATTGTGCGGCTAAACCGGATGTAATTTCCAGTGGGGCATTGACCCATTCGGTGCCCAGCAAAGATTTAAGTCTTAAGATTACCGAGTATATTAAGTAGCCGCAGTGCGGCCCAAGGAGTGTTTCATGGAGTATAAGAAGTTATTTTCTGAGACGGCCACCAGTATTAAGGCGTCTGCCATCCGTGAGCTGTTAAAAGTAACAGCCCGTCCGGAAATTATTTCTTTTGCGGGAGGATTGCCCGATCCGAATTTATTTCCCAGTGAGCAAGTTGCCGCGATTATGAAGGAAGTGTTGGAGAAGTCTCCTAAAGAAGCGTTACAATACGGTACCACCGAAGGACAAAAATGTCTGAAGGATGCACTGATTGAACTGTTGCGTGATACGGAAGACGTGACCGCCAAGCCGGAGGAAATTTTGATTGTTTCTGCATCGCAGCAGGGGCTGGATATGTGCGCGCGCATTTTCTTAAACCGCGGGGACGCGATTATTACCGCATCGCCGACGTACTTGGGCGGATTGCAAGCGTTTGCTGCTTCCGGGGCTGATGTATACGGGGCCGACAGCGACGAACATGGTCTGACGGTAGAAGGTGTGGAAAAATGCTTAAAAGAGCTGAAAGCTGCCGGAAAGCCCTGCAAATTTATTTATGTGGTGCCGGATTTTCAAAACCCGACCGGGACGACTATTCCACAAGAGCGTCGTGTTAAAATTTTACAACTGGCAGAAAAATACGACACGCTTATCTTGGAAGATTCTCCGTACCGCCAAGTGCGTTTTGAAGGAACCGCGCCGGATACATTTCTTAAACTAGACCAGGGCCGCGGTCGCGTGGTGACCTTGTTTACTTTTTCTAAAGTATTTGTGCCGGGTTTCCGCTTGGGATATATTGTGGCTCCGGCAGAAGTGATTCAGCGCTGCGTGATTTTAAAGCAAGCCATGGATTTGTGCACTTCGCCCATTTTGCAGCTGGCTACTGCTGCTTATCTGAAAGGCGGCCATTTGATGAGTCACGTCAAGGAAGTGGTGGATGCTTATCACAAAAAGCGGGACTTTATGCTGCAAATGCTGGATAAGTATATGCCCGACGGAGTGAAATGGACCCGCCCGGAAGGGGGACTGTTTCTGTGGGTGACGCTGCCGCCGCACATTGATACGCAGAAAATGCTTGATGCTGCGCTTGAGCAAAATGTGGCGTATGTGGCAGGGGTGGATTTCTATCCGCCGCATAATGCCCGGCGTAATGATTTCCGCATAAACTTTTCTTATTCGTCCTTTGAACAAATGGAAGAAGGCGTTAAGCGTTTAGCTGCCACGATTAAAAAAAGTTTATAAGGTAATTTATGTTGAGTGTGCCCGGTATGTTTAGCATACCGGGCTGTTTTTTATTAGGCAAAATAGAGTCGTTTTCTCGTCGTAAAATGGAAAGCCAAAAATAGGGCTTGACTTGTTTTTTTTTGATACAATACGGGAGTATAGTAATAAAATTACAAAAGGAGAAACGTTATGAAAAAAGCCTTTACGCTTATTGAATTATTAGTTGTAGTTTTAATTATTGGTATCCTTGCAGCGATTGCATTGCCACAATACAATAAGGCAGTAGCAAAAGCCAGAGCCATGCAGCTCATTACTGCTGCAAAAACTATTACTGACGCTCAAAAAGTGTTTTATTTACAAAATGGTGTGTATGCAGAAAAAATAGCCGATTTAGGGGATTATTTTCCTCCAGTAGAGGGTACGGATGCTGCTGGAACATATCAGGTGGGGAAAGGGAAGTGCTATGTGGCTACATATTCCAATGATGAAATTACCGGTCCCAGAGTATCCTGCACTTTAAGTAATCCGAATATAGTTATACAAAGGTACTATCGTACGGACGGGTTGGCATGTTGCAGCTATTCAACTGATAATTACGCAGGTGATGGTGTGTGCCAACTAATCAAGGAAAAAACTTCATGGTACAACGGTTGTAGTACTGAAACTCCGTGTCATTGTTATTATTGATAATAAAAAACCCCGCTCACCAGAGCGGGGTTTTTGTGAAGTAAAACTTATTTTACTCTGCCGGCAGAACCAAATACTTTTTCGTTCTTATCAGCATACATTTTGATAAGTTCTTCGCGGGCAGGGCCCAAGTATTTGCGCGGGTCAAATTCAGCCGGTTTTTCTGCAAAGACTTTGCGGATGGTGGCGGTCATTACCAGGCGGCCGTCAGAGTCCACGTTGATTTTGCACACAGCGGATTTGGCTGCTTTGCGCAGTTGTTCTTCCGGGATGCCGGCGGTGTTATCCAATTTGCCGCCGTATTTGTTGATTTGTTCCACGGCCCATTGCGGCACGGAAGAAGAACCATGCAACACAATAGGGAAACCGGGCAAGCGTTTGGAAACTTCTTCCAAAATGTCAAAGCGCAGCTCCGGCATTTTCTCTCCGGGTTTTACTTTAAATTTGTACGCACCGTGAGAAGTACCGATAGAAATAGCCAAAGAATCCACGCCCGTGCGTTTTACGAAATCTTCCACTTGGGCCGGATCGGTGTAGGTGTGGTGTTCGGCGGAAACTTCATCTTCAATACCGGCCAGCACGCCCAGTTCGCCTTCTACGGTTACGTCATGTTGGTGGGCATATTCCACCACTTTTTTGGTCAAAGCTACGTTTTCTTCGTACGGCAAGCTGGAGCCGTCAATCATTACAGAAGAGAAACCATTGTCAATGCAGTCTTTGCACAATTCAAAGCTGTCGCCGTGATCCAGGTGCAAGGTTAAGGGTACGGGTTTGCCGATTTCCTTCATCATTTCCACAGCACCGCGGGCCATCCAGCGCAGCAAAGTGGCGTTGGCATATTGGCGGGCGCCTTTGGACACTTGCAAAATGACCGGGGATCCGGTTTGCACACAAGCGGTGACAATCGCTTGTAATTGTTCCATATTATTGAAGTTATACGCCGGGATGGCATAGCCGCCAGCCATAGCGTCTTTGAACATTTGGCGGGTGTTAACGAGGCCAAGTTCTTTGTAAGAAACGGTCATGAGGATTCCTCCTAAAAAAATTTTACTGATCCCTTTTATTTTACAATTTTTCAGAGAATATGACTATTACTTTTCACGCGGTCCGGCGCGTGCCGAGGAAGGACTAAGGCAGAATTTAACTTGCCAAAAAAACATTTTCGGAGTATAATGTATATACATTTTCGCGCGTGTACGGCAGATTACCCCGTGCGCCCGTGTGCTAAAAGGGTTCATGCCCGGAGAGGATTTATGACCGATACTGCTTTTTCTAAAAAACAGGGCGTTTATCTAAATATCACTGAAACGGCGGAATATCCGCTGGCTGATAAGGACCAAAAACAACTGGAAAAAATAGATGCGCTGTACCGGGCTTTGTGTGCGGTGCCGTATAATTTTGTACCGACGAGCGGTCACCCGGGCGGCAGTATTTCATCTGGTCGTATTGTGGAAAATTTAATTTATCAGCAAATGGCGTATGAACTGGCTAACCCGCTGCGTGAAGAGGCCGATATTTTATCTTATGCCGCCGGACACAAGGCGCTAGGGCTATATGCCGCATGGGCACTTCGTAATGAGTGTGTGCGCCTGGCGCGTCCCGACCTGCTGCCCAAAGCGGAAAAAGATCAGCTGCGGCTGGAAGATTTGCTAGGTTTTAGACATAACAAAGTGCAAGGTACCCCGCTATTTACCCAATTTCACAGTAAACCGCTTAGCGGACATCCGGAACCGCTAGTGCCCTTTGTACGCACCTCTACCGGGGCAAGCGGCGTGGGGGATGCGTCGGCTATCGGGCTGGCATTAGCCGCTGCGGATGCGTATGGCAAAAATGCACCGCGCGTACATATTTTAGAGGGGGAAGGCGGGCTGACCGCCGGACGCGTGAGCGAGGCGCTGGCGTGTGCTTCCACGGCGCAGCTGACCAATGTGATTTTCCACGTGGATTGGAACGAGGCTTCTATTGAAACAAATTGCGTCACTTGCGAAGGGGACCAGCCGGGCGATTATGTACAATGGACGCCCGCGGAGCTGTTCCGTCTGCATGATTTTAATGTGATTTATGTGCCCAACGGACACGACTTTGCTCAAGTGCACGCGGCACAAAAAGCCGCGCTGTCATTTGATAATCACCAGCCGACTGCCATTGTGTACCGCACGGTAAAAGGTTGGAAATACGGGCTGGAAGGCAAAGCATCACACGGGGGCGGACACAAATTCTGCTCGCCGGAGTTTTACAAGACGCTTGAGGAAGTGGAGCAACTTTTCGGTGTGACGTTCCCGCGTTTTGAAGGGGAGAAAACCCCGGAAAATATAGAGGCCAATTACTGGGCGGTGCTAGAAACCTTCCGCCAGGCTTTAACGCAAGACAAAGCCCTAGCGGAATATATTGCCCAATGTGTGGCGGCGCGCGCGAAAGAGTTACACGCAGCCAAACGGACGCTGCGCCCAGAATTGGGCGACGTGCAAAAAGTCTATACCGATTTTACGCCGGAAAATGTGCCTGCGGAATTTGCGTTTACGCCGGGGGAAAGTTACACCACCCGCGGGGTACTGGCGCAAGTGCTAGCCTATTTAAACAAACATACCGGTGGCACGATTTTAACAGGCTCTGCCGATTTGTACGGCTCCACAAACGCTGGCAAAATTGCCAAAGATTTCCCGCAAGGCTTTTTTAACACGATTAAAAATCCGCTCAGCCGCCAGCTGTCTATCGGCGGTATTTGCGAAGATGCCATGGCGGGCGTGTGCAGCGGGGTATCGTCTTTTGGGCGGCATATCGGGGTGGCGTCCTCGTACGCGGCATTTTTGGCCTTTGGTCATGTGGCGGCGCGTTTGCACGCTATTGGTTATCAGGCCGCACAGGAAGTGGGCGGCAAGCCTAACACCTTTATCCTATTTAACGGGCACGCAGGATTGCCCACCGGAGAAGACGGCCCGACGCATGCCGACCCGCAAGCGTTGCAGCTGGTGCAGGACAATTTTCCCAAAGGCAGCTGCATTACATTGACCCCATTAGAGGTAGATGAAATGTGGCCGCTTGTCATGCGCGCGTTGCAATTGCGCCCGGCACTGTTAAGCCCGTTTGTCATCCGTCCGTCTGCTAAAATGCTGGACCGGGCCGCATTAGGATTAGACACGACGCAAGCTGCCCTAAAGGGCGTGTATTATTTGCATAAACCGATCAGTACGCCCGACGGAGTGATTATCTTGCAAGGGGCCGGAGTGGGGCGGATTTTTGTAGAAGAAGTGTTGCCGGAAATTAAAAAAGAAAAAGTCAACGTGGCTGTTTTGTATGTCAGCAGCCGGGAACTCTTTGAGCTTTTACCGGCGGCCGAACAGGAAAAAATACTCCCCGCGGCGTGGAAACAAATCGCCACCGGGATTACCGATTTTACATTGCCTACGCTGGATTGCTGGCTGCATAGTGATGCCGGCCGCAGCTGCGCGCTCTATCCGCACAAAAACGGCGGATTTTTGGGCAGCGGCAGTGCCGCCAAAGTGTATCAGGAAGCGGGCTTAGACGGCCCCAGCCAACTGCGCGCGGTCAAAGAATATTTGGCCCGGCGCAAACAATCCAAGTGGCAATAAACTATTCAAGGAGAGTCAACATGGCAGAAGAAAAACCTTATTTAACCGGAAGAACTTATATTTTTAAATTGCCCAAGGGCAAAGACTTAATGGAATCGCTGGCGAATTTTTGCCACGATAACCAAGTCAAATGCGGCATTGTCAATGTGATTGGCGCGGTGGAAAATGCCACGCTGAGCGTATTTGACCAATCTAAGAAAAAATATGGCAAAAAGGTCATTAGTGAGCCGCTGGATATTGTCAGCTTGACGGGCAATATCAGCATCCAGGATAACCGCCCGTGCGTGCATGCGCATGGTATGTTTGCCGACCAGGAATATAATGTGTTTGGCGGGCACGTGTTGCCGGGCACCAAAATCTTTGTCGGAGAAGCGTATATTCAAGAGCTGGTGGGCGAACCCAAAGTGCGCCGCTTAGACAAAGTGACCAAAGTGTCTTTGTGGAACTAGCGTAATTCTTGTTTGATAGAAAACGGAAAAAACATTTTGTTTTTTCCGTTTTTTTCGTCGTAAAATGGCGAGGCAAAATAGGCCTTGATTTTTTTTTGATATGATATGGCTATGCGGGAGCGTCGTCATTGCGGGCGTGGACCCGCAATCCAGGCCGTTTATAAGGAAACAAATCCTTTATTAAACAGACTGGATCCCGGATCCATGTCCGGGATGACGAAAAGGAAAAAAGGGATATAAATAGGGTCATCCTGGGGTGTTGTTGCTCAGGAGCTAAAAGGTTGCCATCCCCGAAATTTGTAATCGGGGATCCCATCCTTATTTAAAATGATAGTAGTTGAGGTGCTGAGTAGAAACCTCTCAGCACGACACATTAAATAACAGGAGAAAATATGAAAAAACAAAATGAAAGTATAAATAAGAACCATTCCCGAGTGTTTTTATCGGGAATCTTCAACGCGTGCCGTGGTCGTGTCGTGCGAAAACAGCAGAGCGTGGAAGATCCCCGATTACAAATTTCGGGGATGGCTCCTTTATTTGATAACAGCAAGAAAGCGTTTACGCTCATTGAGCTGCTCGTCGTTATCCTCATTATCGGCATTTTAACGGCTATCGCTATCCCGCAGTATCAAACTGCAGTACAAAAAAGCAGATATGCTACTTTAATGCCCTTGGCTAAATCTGTCAAAAATGCAGAAGAAGCCGTTTATATGGAAAATGGCAGTTATAGTGATGAAATAGCCGACTTGTCTATTTTTGTACCTGGAACAGTGGACGATAATAAAGTAACTAATTCAGACGGTATGGTCATAGAGGTTACGAGCACGGACAGCCATAACTTTGTCAAAGCAAGTAAAACCGGACTGAATAACACGTATGTAATGTACTTTGCCAAAAGTACACATTTCCCCAATGAAATACATTGTGAGGCGTTAAAAGAAAATAAGATAGCCAAGCAAATTTGTTTAAGCTATGGACCGACTAATGCAACTCCCCGATAACAGGTACAGACAGCAATTATGAGGCGTATATTTTGGAAGGAACGGGGAATGGAACGGGCATCGGCGTAAGCAGTGGAAGTGACCAGAGCGGAGATGACGACAATGAACAGACTGGCGGTACTACTTCCTTGTCCACCACTGCTCCGTCTGCCGGATGGGAATGGATGGTCAGTGGAGGAGCCTGGGATGGTTTGTTTAATCCTAATGGAAGCAATAACAGTTGGGTAAGTCGGTACGGTTATACAACAGATACTGCGCCTACGATTGATAAGATAGAATATCCCTCTGAAACAGAGGCGAAAATTACCTTGACAGATGGTTCATACTTAAACTTTACTCTGAGTAAGAGTTTTAGTGAGTACCTTACAGGACACCCCAGGCGGGAGCCTGGGGTGTCCTGTAAGGTACTCAAAAAAAACAAGTCAAGCCCTATTTTTGTCCCCGGGTTTGCGTGCTTTTTTGCCTCTCACCTGCCCTGCGGGCACCTTCTCACTCACAGGGCAAGGGAAAAGCGCGGCGCGACTGCCCGCCATTATAAAATATATGTCATCCCCGAGGGTTTTTATCGGGGATCTCATCCGCTTTTTAAGAGCTGTCGTCCTGAGGTGTTTCTGCTCAGGACCTCGTTGTTTGTGGTGAGTCCCTGAACAAAGACCTTTCAGGGCGACATCATTAACAAATGTCGTCATCTTCGAGGGCTGGCGGCCCGCAGGGTTTGGGAATCTTCCCTTTACTTAGCTGTTTGTAAATAAAGGTTTCGTTTATTTAATACAGCACAATCAGCGGAAGATTCTCAACTACAACCTTGAGAATG
>CAJOLM010000027.1 GCA_905235355.1 uncultured Elusimicrobiales bacterium | reverse complement strand
ACCAACGCTCGGGGGTGGCACCACGCGTTTACGCTCATTGAATTATTAGTAGTCGTACTCATTATCGGCATACTGTCCGCTATCGCGCTGCCGCAATATCAAAAAGCGGTACTGAAAAGCCGCTTTACCCAGGCAAAAATCCTAGCAAAAAGTATTGCAGAGGCGGAAACCGTGTATTATTTGACAAATGGCAGCTATAGCTCACGGTTTGATAATTTGGATATAGATGCGGGGGGAACACACGCAAATACAACTACTGATGAGAAACGTGTATATTCGTGGGGAAATTGTTATATAAAACTGTCCAGCCTGTATGTAAATTGTTCGTTGAAAGATAACAATTTATCTTATCAAATTTATTTCCAAGATCAAGAGCATCCTTGGTGTGTTGCTAGAGATCAATTTGCCAGCAAACTATGCAAATCCGAAACAGGCCAAACGACTTTTGATCATAATCCAAATAATGATTCAACAGTGGAGGTTTGGGTATATTAACTAGCTCAAATCAATCAGGTGCCAATTTTTTTGATACAGCTCTAACAGGCGCGCCTTAAAAGCCGCATGTTGGGGCTTTTGTAATAAGGGATCGTCGGCTAATAATTCGTCTCGGTCTTCAATGGCCCATTGTAAAATATTGCGGTCTTTAAATAAATCTCCGGCTTTAAATTCAAAGTCACCGCTTTGGCGCGTGCCCAAAATTTCGCCCGGCCCGCGCAGCTGCATATCGCGTTGACCGATTTTAAATCCGTCGCACGTTTCACAAATAATATTCAGCCGCTCGCGCGATAAAGACCCTTTGTGCTGCGCCACCAAAATACATTGGCTGTCATACTGCCCGCGGCCCACGCGCCCGCGCAGCTGGTGCAGGCTGGCCAGGCCAAAACGCTCGGCATTTTCAATCACCATAATCGTGGCATTAGGTACATCAATACCTACCTCAATGACCGGGGTGGCTACCAAAATATCCGTCTTATGCGCGGCAAAATCCGCCATGACTTTTTCTTTTTCCGTGCGGCTCATTTGCCCGTGCAGCATAGCCAGTTTAAACTGTGGAAAAATTGTTTTTAATTTTTCAAATTCTTCTGTTACGGCTTTGGCAGAAATGCTTTCGCTTTCTTCAATGAGCGGGTACACAATATAGGCTTGGCGGCCTTTTTGCACTTCCTCTGCCACCAAATGATTGGCTTGAAATTCATCTGCCATGCGCGTTTGTATCGGGCGGCGGCCAGGCGGCAGCTCGGTGAGAGTAGACACCGATAAATCGCCATACAACGCCAGTGCGAGCGTGCGCGGAATAGGTGTGGCGGTCATAGTTAGTAAATCCAACCGCGCGGTTTTCTCTTTTAATTTACCGCGCTGGCGCACCCCAAAGCGGTGCTGCTCATCAATGACGGCCAGCTTTAGATTTCTAAATTGTACGTCGTCTTGCAGCAGCGCGTGAGTGCCCACCACAATAGGCAAACTGCCGTCTGCCAAGGCGGCTAAAATTTTCTTACGCTCGGCGGTTTTAGTGCTGGAAGTAAGCACCGCGACGGGTACTTTTAATTTTTTAAGCAGTTTCTGAAAAGTTAAATAATGCTGCTCAGCCAAAATTTCCGTCGGAGCCATGAGCGCACTTTGATAGCCGTTTTCCGCTGCCAGCAGCATGGCAGACAGGGCTACAATTGTTTTGCCGGAGCCGACATCGCCCTGCAAAAGCCGGTTCATGGGTAGCGGGGATTGCAAATCAGTAAAAATTTCATTGATTACTTTTTTCTGGCTGTTAGTAAATTCAAAACCTAAATTTTGCCGGAAAGGGGTCAGCAGATTTTTATGGATTTGATAGGTATACTCTTTGGCTACTGCTTTTGTTTGCGTGCGTTTGACGCCCCAAGCCGTGGCAAGGAGTAAAAATTCTTCATACGCAAGACGCGCCCGCGCGTTTTCAAGCTCGGCTAAGCTTGCGGGAAAATGAATAGCGTGCAATGCTTGCGTGCTGCTGATAAAGCCGCGCTTATCTGCCAGCGCCGGGGGTAAAATATCCGGCTCGCCCTGGGCTTCTGCGCTGGTCAGCGCCTCGTGCATAAACTGTCTAAATTGTTTATTGGTCAGCCCTTCCGTTAGGCCGTAAATGGGCGTTAAGCGTCCGGCGTGCCACGCGCTGTCCGGCGACGCAACCGGATAATATTCTTCTACTGTAATTTTATTGTCAAAGAAATTATTGCGGCTTTCGCGCCGGCCAATGACCCATATTTCAGCATTGATTTTGAAATCTTTTTTGAGCGCGGCAAACGGGTCAAAGCGGAAATTGCGAAAGCTGCGCCGCTTGAACCAAGTACACTCAATTTGATTGTTTTGCGCGTCTGTTAAAAAAGCTTTGAAGATTAAAACCGAACGGGCGGGGATTGTTTGCGCGCGCAGCACGCGCCCTTTAAACACCACCAGTGACGGCGGATTTAACCCCTGGTTAGGGGCATTTTCCCGTCGGTCCTGATAGGTGCGCGGATAGTAATGCAGCAGGTCCGCCACGGAAAAAATTTCCAGCCGCTCAAACAGTTTGGCCTTAGCCGGACCAATGCCTTTTAAGTATTGAATTCCACCCATATCTCTATTTTACCAATTAAATTTTGCTACAATGAGAAAAAAGGAGGATTTATGAACTTCACCCTAATGTATAACCAAGTTAGTGCGCATCTGTTAACCCTTGCGCAACAAACGGGCCGTGTGCTATGCGCGCTGCTTATTGCTACCTTAATTTTAGTAATCGGGCTGTATGTGTCGCGCTGGGTCAGCTCGTACGCCAAAAAGTGGCTGGGCAAAATTGCCTTTGATGAAAAAACGTCCAAGCTGGGTATCAATGAATTGTGCGTGCGCTTTGGGCTGGGCAAATCGCCGACGTATATTATTGCTTTTGTGCTGGCGTGGTCTGTAACTTTTTACTCTATGGTGTTGGCGGCAGACGTGCTGCATTTGGCTATTTTGCGTGATTTGTTTACGCGGTTTTTGGCATTTATCCCGACGGTGTTTGTATCTGTACTCGTGCTATTTGCCGGGCTGCTGCTGGCCAAACTGCTGGGCAATATCATTGAAAATTCTGCCAAAGCCAATAATTTAAAAGGCGGCGTGCTCATTTCCCGCGTAGTATATGTGTTTGTGGTGTTTTTCTTTGCGGTTGTCGCGGTGGAAAACTTGGGCTTTGCCAGTTTCTTAGTGACACAAGTGGCTATTATTGTGCTGGCATCCTTGGGCTTGGCGTTTGCGATTGCCGTCGGCCTGGGAGCCAAGCCGCTGGCTGAGGAATTTTTGCGCGGACTTTTTGAACACGAAAATCCGGAAAAATAACTCCCATATTTCTGTTAAACAACGCAAGGCATTTTTGTCTTGCGTTGTTTTTTGCTGCTTTTCTCGTCGTAAAAATAGGGCTTGACTTGTTTTTTTTTTTTGATATAATACGGGGGTGTGGACCAGATAAAAATGTCATCCTGAGGGGTTTTTGCTCAGGATCTCTTCCTTGAAAAAGCGGTTGAGGTGCTGAGCAGAAACCTCTCAGCACGACACATTAAATAACAGGAGAAAAAAGAATATGAAACATAGAAAGGAAAAAGAAGTTGTCATTCATGGGGCCGAAGGCAACCGGGAATCCACTATCAAACAAGGAAACCCAACCTTATTAACGGCTGGATTGCCGGTCCACGCCGGCAATGACAGCAAGAGAGGTTTTACCCTTATTGAGCTACTGGTCGTCGTGCTCATTATCGGCATACTTGCCGCCATTTCCCTGCCGCAGTATCAAAAGGCAGTTAATAAAAGCAGGATAAGCCAATGGATGACCGCCGTGCGGGGTTATTACACCGGCATAGAATCTTTTTTGCTTGCCAACGGATATCCTGCAGAGGGCATTCGCTTTACGGGAGAGGGAGATTATAGTGACGGATTTGCTGCAGGGACATTGGACGTTAATATGCCATGTATAAAAAATGAAGGTGATTATTGTTATACTGATTTTGGTCGTTTCCATGTGGGATGTGCTAGTTCAGGTTGTTGGGTGGATATGGGTACAAATTATGAAGGATATTCAGGTGGGTTGCCCAAAGGAGAAAGGGTTTGGACTAGTATGTATCCGGGAAGCAATCAAATCATTTTGGCTAAAGTACCTGCGGATACTTCTTTGAGAAAATTATTTTGTCAGACTTGGAAAGAACATTACGGAACAGCCGCTATGCATGACGAAGTAAAAACCGATTGTGCAACAGTAGGGATAGAATAAACTTCCGCTGTAGTTTTGTGCCCGCTTGCGTAGGTGGCAGGCGGGATTTTTTATGCCAGCAGAGACGGGGGATATTTCATATAATATATATATCCTTAATTATAGAGAGAAAACACATGGCAAAAAACAAATACTCTTCTACCGTTTTACTTCCTAAAACGGATTTTCCGATGCGTGCGGGGCTGGCGCAAAAAGAGCCCAAGATTTTAGATTTCTGGAAACAGCTGGATTTGTACCAAGCTATTTTGAAGAAAAATCAGTCCGGCAAACACTTTGTGCTGCACGACGGGCCGCCGTATGCTAACGGGGCTATTCACATTGGTCACGCGCTGGATAAAACAATTAAGGATATTATTCTTAAAAGCCACGCTTTAATGGGGGAATATACCCCTTATGTGCCGGGGTGGGATTGCCATGGTCTGCCCATTGAACAGGCGCTGATGAAAGAGCTGAAAATTGACAAAAAGCATATCACCGACGTGCCGGAATTTCGCAAAAAAGCGCGTGCCTTTGCCGCTAAATTTATTGATTTGCAGCGCCAGGGCTTTAAGCGTTTGGGCGTACAGGGCGATTGGGACAATCCGTACCTGACGATGAACAAACGCTATGAAGGCATCACGGTTGGCGTGTTTTTGGATCTGATTGAAAAAGGTTACGTCTATAAAGGCCAAAAAACGATCACTTGGTGCAGCCATTGTGAAACAGCACTAGCTGACGCAGAAACCGAATATCAAGATGTTACATCTTCCTCTATTTACTTGCGTTTTAAAGTGGTAAACCCGACGGAAGAAGTGTTTGGAAAATTAGATTTTTCTAAACCGGTTTCTTTTGGTGTGTGGACGACCACCCCGTGGACTATCCCGTCTAACCAAGCAGCGGCCGTGAATAAAGACGAAAATTATGCCGTCTTGCAAGATGCCGACACGCAAGAATATTATGTGGTGGCAGAAAAATTAGCCGAGGAATTTTTGAAAAATACAGGCCGCAAAGCCAAGCAAGTACATACGGTACTGGGCGAAAAACTGGTCGGACAAAAATATTATCATCCGCTGACGCAAAAGGAAAACCCGGTCATTTGGACGGACTTTGTGACCATGGACGCCGGGGTGGGTATTGTGCATATTGCTCCGGGCCACGGCGAGGACGACTTCCGCGCCGGCAAACAATGGAAGCTGGAAACCTTCTGCCCGGTAGATGAAAAGGGCTGCTATACTAAAGATGCCGGCGTGTTTGAGGGTATGCATGTGTTTGAAGCCAATCCGCTCATGGTCAAAAAATTAGACGAATTGGGCGCGCTGATTAAAGAGCAAGAAATTACGCACAGTTATCCGCATTGCTGGCGTTGCCACAACCCGATTATTTTCCGCGCGACGGAACAATGGTTTATGAGCATTGACAAAGACGGCCTGCGTGGGAAACTGATGAACAATTTAGACAATGTAAAATTTTATCCCGCCGCCGGGCGCGAGCGTATGCGCTCCATGATTGGGCTGCGCCCTGACTGGTGTTTGTCCCGCCAGCGTTTCTGGGGGACTCCGGTCACTATTTTATATTGCAAAAAATGCGGCAAGCCGCAAGTGGACCACCAGCTGTTTGAATTTATCAAAAACCGCGCCATGAACGAAGGCTCTGATTTTTGGTTTACGGACCCGGTGGAAAAATTAATGCCGCAGGGTTACACTTGCTCGTGCGGCTGCCATGACTTCCGCAAAGAAACCGACATTTTAGACGTATGGTTAGACAGCGGTGTATCGTGGGCAGCAGTGGTAAAAGACCGCGGGATGGATTTTCCGGCGGATGTATATTCCGAAGGCTCCGACCAACACCGCGGCTGGTTCCAAAGCTCGTATATCCCTTCTTATACGCTGGAAGGAAAAGCACCGTTTAAGACGATTTTGACACATGGTATGGTGCTGGACGGCCACGGCCGCCCAATGCACAAATCGTTGGGCAACGCGGTAGACCCGGCAGATGTCATCAATAAATACGGCGCGGATATTTTGCGCTTGTGGGTGGCATTTTCCGACTATCAGGGCGACGTCCGTATTTCTGACGAAATTTTGGGTGGGCCGATTGATACTTACCGCAAACTGCGCAATACGATTCGCTATATGCTGGGCAATCTGTCTGACTTTGAGCCTGCCAAACATACGGTACCCACAGATAAACTGGCAGAAATGGACCGCTATATGTTGGGCAAATTAGACAAACTGGTGGCCGAAGTGCGCGCGGCCTATTTAGATTTTAATTTCCGCCGGGCAATGCGCGCGGTGACGGATTATTGTATTTTGGATATTTCCGCGTTTTGGCTAGATGCGTCCAAAGACCGCCTCTATACACAAGGGGCGTCTGCTGCGTCGCGCCGTAGTGCTCAAACCGTACTGGCGGAAATGGTACGCACGCTATTGCAACTCTTAGCTCCGGTACTCTGTTTTACCACAGAAGAAGCGTGGCAAGAGCTGCTTAAAATTCCGTCGGGCGCGAAGTTAGCCAAGAGTATTTTCCTTTCCGATATGCCGCAAGGAGCGTCTTTGAAAACAGACGAGGCCTTGGAAAACAAGTGGAACAAAATCCGCCAGGTCCGTGAGGAAGTGTTAAAAGCCTTGGAAGAAACGCGCCAGAAAGGTGTTATCGGCTCGGCATTAGAAGCTAAAGTAATTTTGAAAACTAATGATGCAGCCACCAAACAATTTTGGACAGAAAATGCCGCCTTGTGGCCGGAAATCTTCATTGTGTCTGCGGTAGAAATTGCAGAGGGCAACCAGGCGCAAGAAGTGGTGGTGGAACACGCCGACGGCTGCAAATGTGCGCGCTGCTGGCAATGGAAACCGGAAGTCGGCACTGCCGGGCGCAAACACGAGGATTTGTGCGACCGCTGCGCCGAAGTATTAGCGCGTGAAGGGCTTTCTGTGCCCGAGGAGCAGACCGTTGCGTAATTTTTGGCACCGCAGCTGGATATGGGCTTGTGAGAATAAAAGCGTACTGATTACGCTGGTGCTTTTGCTATTGCTGGACCGCGTAACCAAACGGCTGACGCTAGCGTTTTTGGCCGGACAAGATATAGAGCTGCTGCCTTACCTGCATTTAAATTATGTGCAAAATACGGGCGCGGCATTTGGCATGATGCAAGGCGGAAACTTATTGTTTATTGTCATTGCGCTGGTAATTATCGGATATATTTTAAAAAATTGGCAGGAACTCTGTTCTTATGGCGCACTGGTCAAATGGGGGCTTGTGCTTATTTTGGGCGGTGCATTAGGCAATCTTTATGATAGAATAAGCTTAGGCTTTGTAGTGGACTTTATAGACTTGCGGGTATGGCCAGTATTTAATATGGCAGACTCATGCATTACAGTAGGCGGCGTGATGTTGGCGCTAGCTCTTTTAAAACCGGGGAAAAAATCCCGACAGGAGGAAAAATGAAAAAAGTTTTAAGTATGTTAGCAGTAGCTATCTTGGTAGCAGCTTGCGGCGGAAATGAGGCCGCCATGTTCGGTAAAGCACAACATTTGACGGATTTGGGTCAATATGACAAAGCAATTCAGGTCTATTCGCAAATCATTAAAAATAATCCGGATAATGATGTGGCTTATGCCAAGCGCGGGCTGCTATATGAGCGGTTGCAATCTAAAGATGCCGCTCAAAACAAGAAGAATAAAGCTTCGGCGCAGCGTGATTATGAGCGATCTATTAACTTAAATTATAATCGTCCGGAAGTATATAACAATTTGGCAGCTTTGTATATTGACCAAGGGTATTACGGGGAAGCTGTGCTGAATTTAAACGAAGCTTTAATTCTGCAGCCGGACTATTTTGTGGCGTATGTAAACCGCGCCATAGCGGAAGGGAAGCAAGGTAAATTTAGAGAAGCTTTGTTGGATTATTCTCGTGCAGAAAGCTTAAACCCTGCTTCTGGACTTGTGTATTTGAACCGGGGATTAACACAATTTGCAGCCGGTTATTATGCCAGTGCTGCAGAAGATTATTCCAGGGCTATGGAGCTAGAACCGGAAAACCCGCGTCCGGTGTTGGAACGTGGCCGCGCATTTATTAAACTGGGATATTTCCAAAACGCCATGGACGATTTCCAACATGCCATGGCCTTGCAAGCAGATTATGCAATGCCATACTATTACGCAGCCGAGCTGTTATTTAGTCGTGGAGAAACGGAAGAAGCTATTGCTTATGCTCAACAGGCTAAACAGCTTGCTCCCAATTACGCACCTATCTATGATATGCTAGGGGATATGCTAGCGTTGGAATCTCCGGTAGAAGCTACGCAGCATTACCTGGCAGCCCGCCGTCTGGATCCGGCCCATTCTAAGCGTTATGAACAAAAAATCCGCATGATGAACGACGAAGAAGGCCGTAAGCGGGTGGTGGCCTATCGTTTCATGAATTTAGATAAAAAATAATTTTTATGAAATTTTTGTCCGTTTTATCTCCGCGCGAAACGGCCCTCTTAGCTGTTCCTGCTAAAGCCTATTTGTATAGGTTTTGTCTGTCTGTTTGTTTCTTAGCTATTATTTGGTATTCGCTGTCGTTAGAGAGTGTAGAATCGGGAATTTTTGTATTGGTTTTACTGTCCTTAATCTTTTGCGGAGATGTATTGTTTAAAAATGCTAAAGCTGATTTGTGCCACGGTCAGATAAGTATGTCGGTACTTGTGGCAGTGAGCGTGCTATGCTGTTTCGGATACAGTTTGGCCCAAACTTTTTTTATGCGACCTTTGGCGGGCCGTTTAGTAAATTTATACATCCCTCTCTTACTACTGCTATCTGTTTATTTATGGAACGGTTTATGCTTATCGCGCAGCAAAGAACGTACTTATGTATTTATTAAAAAATTAAATGATTTCTTGCCTAAATCCGGCAGATTGCTTGTCCAACAACGGGAGCAACGGGTCTTTGCTAAAGAACTGGTTCCGGGAAATGTAGTTAAGGTTCTGCCAGGAGAGCGAATCCCATGTGACGGGGTGATCGTGAAAGGGGAAACCGTAATTGATGAAAGTTTAATTACCGGTAATCTGCTGCCTGCCAGCAAAACGGTGGGACGTCCCGTTTATGCAGGAACGCTTAATAAAGGGCAAGAAATTAATGTGCGTGTGGAGAAAAAGCTTGCCCAGTCTGCTTTGGGAGATATCATTAATGCTTTGGCAGACAGTGAGCAGCATCGCTGTGTAGAACATGATCCGTTGGATGCGTATGCTCCGTGGATATGGGGTATAGTGTTCTTGTTAGCACTTGCTTGTTATTTTTATTTTTATGCGCAGAGTGGGTATACCAGGCCTTTACACAACATTGGTTTTTTTCTGTTTGTGTTGGGACTCGGTTGCCCGGTTGCACTGCTATTTTGCGTGCCTATGCCTTCTTATTTTATTCGTCGGGGGGCAAAACAGAAACACATTTATTTGCAAAATTTAGGAGTACTGGAACAATTGTACCGTGCAGATGTTGTTTTTTTTGATAAAACCGGCACATTAACACAGGGCAAATTGCAGGTAACCGCGGTGCATGCGATGGGAAAAAAAGATGAATCCACTCTGTTGCAGAGTTTAATATCTGCCGTCCAGCAAGCAGATATTTCATTTGCCAAGGCAGTGCAAGAGTATGGTCGGGTGAACAATATTTCTTGTCAACCCTTGAGAGAATTTGAAGCATTCCCCGGACAAGGCATACGAGCGGTGATTGGACGGCATGTGATTTTAGTCGGGCTTCCAAATTGGCTCACTAAATTATCAGTTCAGGTGCCTTCCCTGCCTGCACAAGAGCAAATGATTGTTGGTGTAGCTAAAGACGGGCGTTTTTGGGGATATGTCTTACTAGAGGATAGTTTGCGCCCGCAAGCAGCCGATACCGTGGCACTACTGCAGAAACTGGGCAAAGAAGTGGTTTTATTGTCAGGGGATAGTGAAACCTCCGTAAAGACAGTGGCGCATGCATGCGGAATTGAAAAAGTAAATTTTGGTGTACTGCCGCAAACGAAGGCAGAAATCGTAGGTAATTACATTTCCTTAGGTAAAAAAGTAGCCATGGTGGGGGACGGATTTAATGATATTATTGCGCTTTTGCGAGCAGATGCCAGCATTGTGTTTTCTTCGGGGAATAATGTGTATAATAATTGGGTGGACGCTGTACTGGACCGTGAGGATTTAAGCGCCGTGACAGACTTGCTGGCACTCTATACGCGTTGGATTTTGTGTGTACGCGGAAATATTATTTTAAGTATAATATGCAATTCTCTGGTGCTGGCAGGACTTATCTTTCCTCACATAGAGACGGACGTTTTGCCCTTTGTCTTGTGGGGGGGGATAGCGGCTACCATCACCTTGATATTTTTTAATTCTATGAGGTTATTACACATCAAATGAAAAAACAAGATCTTGATTTCGGATATACATCCGCCCATGCGCGTAAAAACGCAGATACAAAACTGCCCGCTATTGAGTGCTGGCCCAATCAGTATAAACGCAATTATACGATTAAGATTGAGCTGCCGGAGTTTACGTCCGTCTGCCCCAAAACCGGGCTGCCGGATTTTGGTTTAATTACCATTGAATATATACCCAATAAGCTGTGTCTGGAATTGAAAAGCTTAAAGTATTACTTGCTGGAGTACCGCGATATGGGTATTTTCATGGAAAATATTGCTAATAAAATTTTAGACGACGTTGTCAAAGCCTGTAAACCCAAATGCGCCACCGTGACCGGAACATTTACGCCGCGTGGCGGGTTACGCTCGGTTATTATCGCGTCGTATGATGAGAAAAAGGGATATGGCAAATAATCGCTCTACCAAAATTGTACTGCTTGTTTTGGCACTCATGTTGTTCTTTGCCGGGGGGCTGCTGCTGGGACGTTTAACGCACCCGTCCGGTGAGGTGGCAGATTTCTATGTCAAGGACGGGGAATCTATCGGTATTTTTGACCAAATTCCTGCCGAGGATTTAGCTGCTGGGGCAGCTATTGCCGAGCAAGGTTTGCAAGAGGAATATATCTTGCCGGAAGACCGCGTTGTGGTGCGTACAGATCCCTCTGAAATGGCCAAAAGCCAGTTGGCGTTGACGGACCTGTCTGAAATTGCGGGGGTGGCTCCCAGAATACCAACACCCGAACAAATGGCGCAAGAGCAAAAAGCTTCTGCAGTGGAGTTGGATTTGACCGGTCATGAAGTAGCCGCCGTACAGCAAGAAAAACTAGAAAACTTGCCGGATATGCAAGAGAGCAAAATTACCATGATTGTCGCTCCGGTAAAATATTTTCTGGTTAAAAATACGGACGAGTACAAAGATTTTAAAACGCGCGCCCGCGGTAGTTATCCGGCGGTGGACTTCAATAAACAAATGTTGGTGGTGTTGGAGTCTGACAGCAATTTGCCAGACAATGTGTTTGAAATTGTATCAGCGCAAGCCCAAGACGGTCAGCTGCTGGTTACGTACCGCGTTAATGTACTTGGATTGAGCAAAAAGGTAAATAGCCACACGGTAATCCCTGTGAACAAAACAAACGTTCCGGTGGAGCTCAAACAAGTTTTGTGAGTACCTTACAGGACACCCCAGGCGGGAGCCTGGGGATGAATGCAAAAGCCTATATCTTCTTTTCCTTGCATCGACGGTGGGAGTAAATGAAAAGGT